>JALULB010000368.1:0-2920 GCA_027041035.1 Sedimenticola sp.
CTGCGAGGCCTGGAACAAGGACAAGGGCCTGGTCGAAGGACTGGGCGGCGACTGGATGAAGAACAATGCCGGTCGGGGCTACAAGGTGATCCAGATCTATCGCGCCGATTGCAAGGACAGCCCGAAGGTCGAGCTGACCATCTCGGACGAAGGCGGCAATGCGAAGTGCACCTATGGCGGCGCGGTGAAGCACGCCGAGCTGAACTCCGATGTCGATTATCTGATGTATGCCACCGACAAGGACTGGGTATGCATGGGAAAAGGCAGCTGGGGTTGTGGCCCGATGGGCGCGATGGCAACCGGCAAGCTGAAGTTCAAGGGACCGAAGATGGAAGCGATGGGCGTGATGGGGCCGTTCGCCGGTTTTCTGGAACTCACCGGCAAGGTGCCTTCCGATCGCAGCGCTTGCCCTTGATCGGCTCGTTGTAATGCGACAAGCCCCGCTGGCCGGGGCTTTTTGCGTCCGGATACATGGATACACTGAACTGCCCTCACTGTGGTGCCGAGCTGCCATTGAGCTTTCGCTTCGCGAAGCTGGTGGTATGCCCGCATTGTGGTTCGACCATCTTTCTCGAAGACGATGCCGCGCGCCTGGCCGGCGACCAGTCGGCATTGACCGAATTGCCGAGCCTGGTGCGGCTGAAGGTGGCGTTTCGTTACCGCAATGCCGCTTACCTGCCGGTCGGGCATATCCGCTATCGCTATGCCTTTGGCTATTGGGACGAATGGTGGCTGCTGGACGACGGCGGGCAGGGCGTCTGGCTCAGCGTCGACGAGGGTGACTACGCCTTCGAGCATCCGTTGCGGCTGGATGCGCCACCGGATTTCCACGCTTTGAAGATCAACGACGAGCTGGAACTCGACGGCCGCGAGTGGCGCGTCACCGAGCTGGACAAGGCCCGATGCGAGGGCTTCGAGGGCGAGCTGCCCGAGATCATCCGTGTCGGCGAAACCTTCAGGTACGCGCATCTGTCCGGTATCGATGGCGAACTGATGACGCTGGAGTATGTCGGGAACGGGGTACAAGCCTATGCCGGTAAATGGGTGGACCCGTTCGATGTACGGATCGAAGCATGACGTTTGAGAAGCAATCCGGTGGCAAGGTGCGTGGCATCCAGTGCACGAACTGCGGCGCGCCATTGACGCTGCACGGCGGCGGTCACCGCATCCGCGTGCTGACCTGTGAATACTGCGGCGCCGAGATGGACGTGCGCGCGCACTACGCGGTGCTCGCGAGGTTCAGCGAACAGGTCGCGCCGTTCACGCCACTGAAGCTGGGCATGCGGGGCGAGATCGACAACGTGTCGTTCATCGTCATCGGCATGGTTGGCTGGGTGGCGGACGGCGATCGCTGGGTGGATTCGCTGCTCTATTCCGAAACCCACGGCTACGCCTGGATGAGCTATCACCAGGGGCATTTCGTCTTCGAGCGCCGCGTGCGTGATCTGCCCAGCGTGACGCTGTGGGCATTGAAGGCAAAGGAGCGCTTCCGCGCCCGGGGCGAAACCTTCCGTTTCTACGAGCGCTACCGGGCGAGTATTATCTATGTCGCCGGGGAATTGACCTGGGTGGCGAAGGTCGGCGACGGCGCTTGGCAGGCGGAAGGCATCGCGCCGCCGCTGTTGTATGGCACGGAGAGAACGGAACGCGAAAGCGAGTATTATCTCGGTGAGTATTTCGAGCCGGCGGATGTCTACAAGGCCTTTGGCATTCCCGGCAAACCGCGCAAGCGCATCGGTGTGCATCCGGCGCAGCCATTGCGTCCGGGACTCTGGCGCGAGGTGTCGCGCGCCGCGCTGCCCTTCGCCGGCTTCGCGCTGGCCGTGGTGCTGGTGCTGGTGTTCTTCTTCAGCGGTCACGAGCTGTTCGCCGAGTCCGTCCGGCCCGGCCCGGGCGCGAAAGCATTGACGCGTTCCTTTGTCATCAACGATCCGGACAAACTGGTCAAGCTGGAGCTGGAAACCGACCTGAGCAACGCCTGGATGGATGTGGAGACCACGCTGGTGCGGGTAAAAACCGGCAAGGAGGTTTTCTCCTTCAATCGTGAAATCGCCTATTACAGCGGCGTCGAGGGCGGTGAGTCCTGGTCCGAGGGCAGTCGTCGCGCGGTTGCCCTGTTCAAGGTACCGGCCGCTGGAGAATATGCCTTGCGCATCGGCGTGCCGGAAGGCAGTTCGCGCCGGGGCCTGTATGTCCGCGTGTATGAGGGCTACGTCGGCAGGCGCTACTTTGTCGCCCTGCTGGTGATCGCGCTGCTGGCCGCGCTGAGCTGGCCGCTGCGTCGCCTGATCTTCGAAACGCGCCGCTGGCAGCCCGTCACGGAGGAGGACTGATGAGCAAGTGGATAGCCGCCGTGTTCGGCGCGATGACCCTCGGCGCGTCGGCGCTGACCTACTACGATACCGGCATGCAAAACGTGAGTCTGGACAAGCAGCCACGATCCGTCCGTCAGGGCAGTCGTGGCGGCCATATCGGCGGCGGTTATCGCCACGGCAAATGATTTCGACCCATCCTGGAATAATCCCATGAGTGAATTGAGCCTCTCCACCGTTCTCAGCACCATCGTCTATGGCGTCATCGGCCTGGTGTTGTTTCTCGCCACCCTGTGGATCATGGAGCGGCTGACGCCGTTCTCGATCCAGAAGAAGATCACCGAGGACAACAATGTCGCCCTGGGCATTGTCGTCGGCGCGGTGATCCTGGCGCTCGGCATGATCTACTCGGCGGTCATCGACTGAGTCGATCCGTGGCCGCCAGCGACAAGCGGTTGCAGCAGCTTGCGCTGCTCGGTGGCGCGTTCTTCATCGCCATCTGCGGGCTGATCTACGAGCTGCTCGCCGGCACCCTGTCGCCCCGCCCGGTGGTGTCCGCCGGAGGCCTCCATGGTGCCGCCCTGGCGCGCGTCGCCAGCGCGCTCTGG
>JALULB010000368.1:2930-6642 GCA_027041035.1 Sedimenticola sp.
GTTCATGAGCTCGATGGGCGTCGGCGCCTGGGCGTCGCGCTTCATCCACAAGGATCTGCCGGCGGCCTTCGTGCGTCTGCAACTGCTGATCGGCCTGTTCGGCGGGCTGGTCGCGCCGGTGCTGTTCTTCGCCTTCGCCGTGCTCGACAGCTATACCCCGTTGCTGTTCGCCTTCGTCGTGCTGCTCGGCGCGATGCTGGGCATCGAGATTCCGCTGATCATCCGCATTCTGAAGACGCATTTCACGTTGAGGATGAACGTCTCCAACGTGTTCACCCTGGACTACATCGGCGCGCTGTTCGCCGCGTTGTTGTTCCCGCTGGTGCTGGTGCCACAACTGGGGCTGATGCAGACCGGCTTCGTTACCGCGATGCTGAATGTGCTGGTCGGCGGTCTGGCGCTGTATGTGTTCCGCCACGAGATCCGCGCGGCGCGACGTCTCGGCCTGGCGGCGGCCGGCGTCTTTCTGCTACTGGCGATCGGCTTCTGGCAGGCCGGTGGCTATACCCGGCTGATGGAGAATCGCCTGTATCAGGACGAGATCATCCATGCGCAAGACACCCCCTACCAGCGCCTGATCGTCACCCGGCGGGCGGAACGCATCCGCTTCTACATCAACGGCGCATTGCAGTTCGACAGTTTCGATGAATACCGCTACCACGAAAGCCTGGTGCACCCGGCGGTCGGCGCGACGCACAACCCGGAGAACGTGCTGATACTCGGCGGCGGCGACGGCCTGGCCGCGCGCGAGCTGCTCAAGTATCCCGGTATCGGGCGGATCACCCTGGTGGACCTGGACCCGGCGGTGACCCGCCTGTTCAGCGGCAATCCGCTGCTGCGCCGCCTGAACCGCGATTCGCTGAACGATCCGCGGGTAAGCATCCACAACCGCGACGCCTGGCGTTTTCTTGAACAATCCGGGCAACTCTACGATCTGGTGGTCATCGATCTGCCCGACCCGAACAACCCGGGCCTGTCGCGCCTGTATAGCGCGGCCTTCTACCGTTTGCTGAAACAGCACGTCTCCCAGGCCGGCGTCATCGTTACCCAGGCGACCTCGCCGCTGTATTCACGCAAGGCCTTCTGGTGCATCGAGAAGACCCTCGGTGAAAGCACCGATGGCGAGCGCTGGCATACCCTGCCATCGCATGTGTATGTGCCGAGCTTTGGTGAATGGGGTTTCGTCATGGCCTCGCGCGTGAAACCAAAGCCGGTTCTGAAGACGGCGGCACGGCCATTGCGTTACCTCGATGCCACCACCCTGCGCACCCTCTACCTGTTTCCCGCGGATATGAACGCTATCGATGTCGAAGCCAATCGTCTGTCCAGCCACCGCTTGTTGAAGTACTACCAGCAGGGTTGGGAGGCATGGTACGAGTAGGGATGCCGCGTCGTGATTCGCGATCTGGCTAACGGGCCTTCTTCCGGCCGTGCGTTCGCGAGGTGTCGCGAAACAGCCATTCCCGGGCCATCTCGGTGATCGCGGCGACGGCCGGATGAGAGATCTTGCGCTCCACCGAGATCGCGTAGAAGTGGTCGCGCACCTCGCCCGTTTGGCCAATGGCGACCACGTCATACTGTTTCCTTACCTCATCCGCGATGGGCGAGGGCGCGACAAATACACCGGTGCCTCCCCGGCCGAAGGCTTTCATCAGCGCGCTGTCGTCGAACTCTCCGACGATACGCGGGTGGATGTGTCGGTCGTCGAACCATCTGACCAGGCGGTTGCGTGCCGCGGTTGCTTCGCTGGGCAGGAGTATCGGGGAGCCGTCGAGGTTGTCCGGAAACCGGTCACCGAGATCACGCGCCAGCCCGGGGGTGGCGAAGAACGTAATGCCGCAATCACCCAGCGGGTGGTTGAAGCCACGCACGTTCATGCCGGATGGAATCGGGCTGTCGGCTATTACCAGGTCGATGCGATGCACGGCGAGTTCCGCGAGCAACGCGTCGATGGAGCCCTCGCGGCAGATGATGCGCACCGGTTCCGAGAGGCGTAGCGCCGGATCGAGCAAACGATAGGCGATGGATTTCGGCACCACGTCCACGACGCCCACCTTGAACACCAGTGATCTGCCGCTCGGCAGGCTGTGTACCATTTCCTCGAGTTCATTGCCCAGCGAAAAAATCTCTTCGGCGTAGCTCAACACGAGACGCCCGCTCTCGGTCAACTCCAGGCCGCGCCCGACACGGGAAAACAGGGCCTTGCCCAGTTGGTTCTCCAATTGGCCAAGTTGTCCGCTGATGGTTTGCGGGGTCAGATGCAGGTGTTTGCTGGCATCCGCAATGCTGCCTGTCTTGGCGACCATCCAGAAGTAACGCAGGTGCTTGTAGTTGATCATGATCAGGGAATGCTTCGGCAAATACGAATGATAGGTAAATTATATTCGACTTTTACTGATTGTTGAATACGCCTAGTCTTGGTTCTCCGATAACTGAAACAGCGGAGACGAAGATGCGGATCGATATTCAAGCACGTGGCTTTCCCCTCACCAACGCGTTGCGCGGTCATGTCGAAAGGCGGCTGGGCTTTGCCCTCGGTACCAGGGACGAGTCCATCCGGCATGTGCGGGTGCGCTTGTCCGACATCAACGGTCCACGCGGTGGAGCCGACAAGTGCTGCCATGTCCAGGTGGTGCTGAATCATCTGTCCGACGTGGTGATCAAGGATACCGAAGCCGATCTCTACGCGGCGATCGATCGCGCGGCGGATCGCGCTGGTCGCACGATCTCGCGCCGCCTGGCCCGGCAGCGTATCCGCGGACGCTCCTCCGGATCGCTCGACCCGACGGCGCTCGCGGAGTCTTCCGAACTGAATTCCGTTGATTTGACAGGAGACAACCCGGTATGAATACCTCGATAGCCAATCACTCGGCGCGTGCCGAGACCAGCGTACTCGCGACGAATAAAGTCATACGGAACACCTATACGCTGCTTTCCATGACGCTGTTGTTCAGCGCCGTGACAGCCGGTGTTTCAATGGCATTGAACCTGCCCCATCCGGGTCTGCTCTTGACCCTGGGTGGTTACTTCGGCCTGCTGTTCGCGACCGCGAAGTTTCGCGACAGCAGCCTCGGTCTGGCCTTCGTGTTCGCGTTGACAGGCTTCATGGGCTACACGCTGGGTCCGATGCTCAACAGCTACCTGAGTCTGCCGAACGGTGGGCAAGTGGTGATGACCGCGATGGGCGGCACAGGCGCGATATTCCTCGGCCTGTCGGCCTACGCGTTGACCACGCGCAAGGATTTCAGCTTCATGGGCGGTTTCCTGATGGTCGGCATCCTTGTCGCCTTCGTCGCCGGAATCGGGGCCGTGTTCCTGGAGATGCCCGCGTTGTCGTTGGCGGTATCCGCGGCATTCGTTTTGTTGATGGCCGGTTTGATACTGTATGAGACGAGTAACATCATCCATGGCGGCGAGACCAACTACATCATGGCGACGGTGACGTTGTTCGTGGCAATCTTCAACCTGTTTACCAGCCTGCTGCACCTGTTGGGCTTCATGGGCGGAGACGACTAGAAGTCTGTCGGGTTTGACCGATCGTAGCGAGGGAAAACGGACCAAAAGGGCTTTTCCGTAGTAGATCAGCGTTAAATACAAAGGGTAATCCCCCGGCTCTGCCGGGGAGACAGTAAAAGTTTGACAGATCCGGGAGTCCATCGGAAAAACTCCAAGTCGTGAGCCGCCAAGCTAACGACATAGGAGGAATCCGATG
>JALULB010000369.1 GCA_027041035.1 Sedimenticola sp.
GGGCCAGTGTCGCCCACGCGGGCGTCGCGCCCATCGCCGCCAGATCGCTGAGACCGACCGCGAGCGCCTTGTGCCCCAGCGATTCCGGATCGACATCAGCGAAGAAATGCACGCCGCGCACCAGCGTATCCATGCTGACCGCCAGCAAGCGGCCTTCCGCCACGTCGAGCAGCGCGCAGTCGTCGCCGATCCCGAGTATGACATCGTCACGCCCGACGCCAAGATCGGCGAAGAACTCGTCGATCAGGTTGAATTCGGAGTACGCCACCGGAATGCTTATACGCGCTTCTTGACCTCGACCTCGCGCAGGGTCTTCGACAGCTTGTCCAGCACACCATTGACGAAGCGATGCCCCTGGTCCGCGCCGAACAGCTTGGCCAGCTCAACCGATTCGTTGATCACCACCCGATACGGCACCTCGGGATGATGGATCAACTCGTAGACGCCCAGCCGCAGGATGCTGCGTTCCACCGGATCGACCTGCTCCACCGGCCGGCTAAGGACCGGACCGAGCCGGGCGTCGATGTCGTTCAGGTTACCGAGCACGCCGCGCAGCAGATCCTCGAAATACGCGATCTCGAAGACGCCGCGATCGTTCTCGGCCATGAACTGTTCGATGATGTCCGGAATATTCTGGCCGGCGATCTGCCATTGGTAGAGCGCCTGTACCGCGAGTTGGCGGGCCTTCGTGCGTTTCTTGCTCACCGACGACCCATCAGGCGTCGAGCGCGCGCAGCAGGTTGACCATCTCGATCGCCGAGGCCGCCGCTTCACCGCCCTTGTTGCCGGCCTTGGTGCCGGAGCGCTCGATCGCCTGTTCGATCGAATCCACCGTCAACACGCCGAAGGCGATCGGGATGCCATGCTTCAGCGTGACCTGCGACATGCCCTTGACGCATTCGCCCGCGACATACTCGAAATGCGGCGTGCCGCCGCGAATCACCGCGCCCAGCGCGACGATGGCATCATATCCGCCCTTGCTCGCGACCCGATCGAGCGCCAACGGCATCTCGAAGGCGCCGGGGATGCGCACAATGGTAATGTCATCTTCGTTCGCGCCATGCCGCTTCAGCGTATCGACGGCGCCGTCGAGCAGGCTTTCGACGACAAAGCTGTTCCAGCGCGCCACCACAATGCAGAATCTGGCGTCGTCGACGACCAGACCACCTTCAATCGTTGTTACAGACATCATTTTCTTCCCATAGCACTTATTCAGCGTGATCGACGTATTCCACCACTTCGAGATCGAAACCGGCCAACGCATGCAGATTCATCGGCGCGCTGAGCACGCGCATCTTGCCGATACCGACATCGGAGAGGATCTGCGCGCCGACTCCGTAGGTGCGCAGCTCCTTCTCGGCCGCGCCGCGCACGGGCTGCAACGCCTTGTCGTGCAACAGCTTCTGTTGCATGCGCTCGATAATCTCGCGCGACCCATCGTGATTGCGCAACACCACGATGACCCCCTCGCCGGCCTCCGCGATCTGCTTCATGATGCTGTCCAGCGGCCAGCCACAATCCTCGCGCCGGGCGTGGAACAGGTCACACAGGGTGTTCTGCATGTGCACGCGCACCAGCGTCGGCCGGTCCGCGCTGATCTCGCCCTTCACCAGCGCCAGATGCAGCTCGTTGTCCACGCAGTCCTGGTAGGCCAGCAGGCGGAATGCGCCGTATTCGGTATCGAGAAGGCTTTCGGCGACGCGCTCGACGGTCTTCTCGTTGCGCACCCGGTAGTGGATCAGGTCGGCAATGGTGCCGATCTTGAGATCATGCTCGGCGGCGAAGGTCTCCAGATCGGGAAGCCGCGCCATGCTGCCGTCTTCGTTGAGGATCTCGACGATCACGCTGGCCGGCTCCAGGCCCGCGAGACGCGCCAGGTCGCAGCCGGCCTCGGTATGCCCGGCGCGCACCAGCACGCCG
>JALULB010000370.1 GCA_027041035.1 Sedimenticola sp.
GACGCGCGTTATCGAAACCGGCGTGGATCATGCGGCGGTATATAAAATGCTAGCGGCATCCCGGGTTAAATTGAATCGTATTAAACCCGCCATTGAAACCCTGCTGGCCGCCGTGAAACGCTATCCGAAGGATGGCCAGTTGATGGCAATGCTCGGCACGGCGTACATGCGTCTTGGCGATAATCCGGCCGGAGAAAAATGGCTGGCAAAGGCCGTGGAGGTATCACCAAACGTTGCCGAGTATCGCACCCAGCTTGCGTTGGGCATGCTGGCTGGCGGTAACGCGGACAACGCGATCTCTGAGTTGCAATCTGCGGTCAATGTTGGCAAAGGCCTGATTCAGGCCGATGTGCTGCTGGTATTGAGCTATCTGAAGAAACAACAGTTCGAAGAGGCCTTGAAAGCGGCTCAAGCGCTGATCGACAGAATGCCCGCGAGCCCAATCCCGTATAACCTGAAAGGCTTGGCATACCTCGCGAACGGCAATCGAGAGAAGGCGAAGGCATCCTTCAACAAGGCCCTGGAGATCGACCCCAAGTTCCATACCGCGCGTGCAAACCTTGCAAGGGTTGCGTTACTGGACAAGGACTACAAGGCGGCCGGGAAGTATTTCGACCAGGTATTGAAGGAGGATCCGAAGAATACCCAGGCCTATCTCGGTCGGATTCAGGTGGCGCGTCTGCTGGGACAACCCGAAAAGATCCTGCCCCTGCTGCAACAGGCAAGCATCGCGAACCCGGATGCCTTCGAGCCCAAGCTGCTGTTGACCCAGTACTATCTCGATCGCAAGGAATATCTCAAGGCGCTGTCGTTCGCCAGCGAGATGGAACACCAGTTTCCAAACAACCCCTTGGTAGCGAAGGCGGTGGGGCAGACACGCCTGGCCGCGGGTGAAGCGAATAGTGCGGTGATCAGTCTTCAACAGTATGCCGACGCCAATCCAAAGTCGGTGCAGGCTTGGCTGTTGCTCGCCAAGGCGCAGTTGAAAGCCGGAGAGAAGTCCGGCGCCAGAAACACCTTTCGGCATCTAAGGGAGATCGCGCCCGATTCGCCCGAGGTGCAGACCGCGCTCGCCGGCATGGAGCTGGACGCTGGCAATCTGAATACCGCGATGGATATCGGCAAGTCGCTGCAAAAGCACTATCCCGCCATCTCGATGGGCTACGAGATCGAAGCGCTCGTGCATTTTCGCCAGAAGGACAAGAACGCTGGGGTCGCCGCGCTGGAAAAAGCCTATCGCATCAAGCCAAGCAGCGGTCTTGTCGACAATCTGGCTCGCCAGTATCACGACATGGGGCGATTCGACGACTCGCGCGTAATTCTGAAAAGCTGGTTGTCCAGCCATCCGGACGATGTCGCCTTGCGCATCACCTATGCAACCCTGTTGCAGACCCAAGGCAAATTCGATGCTGCTGAAAAGGAATACGAGAAGGCCATGGAGAAGCAGCCGAACAACCCGGTCGTGCTGAATAATCTTGCATGGATGTACGATCGCAAAAAAGACCCTCGGGCAATCTCGGTGGCAAAGCATGCCTATGAGCTGAACCCGGGCAAACCGGAGATTCAGGATACCTATGGCTGGATTCTGGTCAAGGCCGGCAAGATCGAGCAGGGGCTGGTGATATTGCAGGAAGCCTTGACGAAGATGCCGAACCATCCCGAAATCGGCTATCACGTTGCCTATGCGCTGAAAAAGCTGGGAAGACAGGATGAAGCCAACCAGGTGGTAGCCAACATCATCACCAATTACCCAGAGTCGCCGTTCGCGGCAAAGTCCAGGGATCTGCTGAAGTAGCGCGGAAGGGGGGCCGCCTGAATGAAATAAATCGCCTCCGGATTGACTAGGACTCGATTTTTTATGTAGAATCCGCCTCTTATGTCGTCCAGCAACCTACCCCGCTACGTGGATCCGCGCCAGTATGCGGGCGACGCCGTCCCGCTGTCGGGGCGGTACGCCTTGGCCGATCTGCGACGCATTGTCGCCGCTAGCGTGGCGTCGGACGGCGAGGTCGGATTCAGCCTGAATTTCCGCAAGGAAGGTGCGCGTTGGTTTGCCGAAGGCCGGGTCGAGGCAATCCTGAGCATTGCTTGTCAGCGCTGCCTGGAGCCGTATCGGCTCGTCGTCGATCGGGAGGTTCGCCTCGCCTTCGTTTCCGACGTGGACGAGGCGTCGCGGGTTCCGGATGCCTACGACCCCTGGATACTCGACGATGGGCGGGTGCTGCTGAGCGACCTGATAGAGGATGAGTTGTTGCTGGCCATTCCGGACATACCCCGGCACCCGGACGGGACCTGCGTGGCGCCCGCGTCGAGTGACGGTGGCGTGCAAGCGCCGCACAGGCCGGTGGCCGAGGCAGCGGCCAACCCGTTTGCGATGCTGGCCAGTCTGAAGAAAGCTTCGGATCCCGAGAATTCAAAGGAGAATGCTGATTGATTTCGAGTGTAAGTGATTGCCCGTGATCCGATCAGCGTTCCCCTGTTTGCCAATATTGATTACCAACTAATTTCGCAGGAGTAAAGCCATGGCTGTACAACAGAATCGAAAAACCCCTTCCAAGCGTGGCATGCGGCGTTCGCATGATGCCTTGAGCGCGGAAACACTCTCCATCGACCCGACTTCCGGCGAGACTCATCTGCGCCACCATGTCACCCCGGACGGTTTCTATCGCGGAAAGAAGGTCATCGATACGAACCAGGATTGATGCATGCAGGGTGGACCAGCCCGTGGCGGGTCCACCGATTTCGTGGCTCGATACGCGCGAATCAGACTACCATTCGCGTCTATGCGCTTGCCCCGCGGTATCACGGACATATCGCCGTGCAGCGTAAGAACCGGACATTTGATTCCTTCCTTTCCCGCCAAACGTGTTTCCCTATGGAGATGCACACCGTCGTGTTGTTAAACCATGCCTGATGTGAAAACTACATCTCCTTCCCGTCCGACCACCATAGCGCTCGACGCCATGGGTGGGGATCACGGCGCCAGCGTCGTTGTGCCGGCGGCCATCCAGTACCTGGATATGACCGACGAAGTGAACCTGATTCTTGTCGGCCAGCAGGATGTACTGCATGCAGTGCTCGATGGCTTCAGCAGCCCGCGTCTGAGCGTCCGGCACGCCTCGCAGACCGTCGCGATGGACGAATCGCCGACACGTGCGCTACGTGGCAAGAAGGATTCCTCGATGCGTGTCGCGATCAACCTGGTCAAGGACGGTTCCGCCGACGCCTGTGTCAGCGCTGGAAACACCGGCGCATTGATGGCGACCGCCCGTTTCGTGCTGAAGATGCTGCCGCATATCGAAAGGCCGGCGATCATCACCGCCATCCCGTCCACCAGCGGCCATACCTGGGTTCTCGATCTTGGCGCGAATGTGGATTGCACCGCGAACCACCTGTTCCAGTTCGCGGTCATGGGATCGGAACTGGTCTCCGTCGTCGACGATCTGCCTTCCCCGCGCGTCGGGCTGCTGAATATCGGCCAGGAGGAGATCAAGGGAAACGAGCAGGTCAAGGGCGCGCATGCGATTCTCGGCCAGAGCTCGCTGAACTATATCGGCTATGTCGAGGGGGATGATATCTACACCGGCGATGTCGATGTTGTCGTTACCGACGGCTTCGTCGGCAACGTCGCGCTGAAAGCCAGCGAGGGCGTGGCCAGCCTCGTGCGACACCAGTTGAAGAAGGGTTTCACCTCGTCCCTGCTGGGGCGCTTGCGCGGACTCGTGGCCATGCCCGTGCTGAAGGCATTTCAGAAAAGCATGGATCCGCGTCGTTACAATGGTGCCAGCCTCCTGGGCCTGCGGGGTATCGTTATCAAGAGCCACGGCAGCGCGGATGTACTGGCGTTCACCAACGCATTGAAGATCGCGCGTGAAGAGGTGGAGAAGGACATCGGCGCGCGCATTACCTATCAGGTCGAAAGTCAGCTGGCGGGAGGCGAATAGGGTGACATACTCGCGCATTATCGGTACCGGCAGCCATCTGCCGGAGAAGGTGCTGACCAACGCCGACCTGGAAAAAATCGTCGATACCAACGATCAATGGATACGCGAGCGCACCGGCATACATGAGCGACGCGTCGTCGGTGAGAGCGAATCGACCATCGACCTGGCGGAAGGCGCCGCGCGAAACGCCATGTCGGCCGCCGGCGTGGACAAATTGGACATCGATCTGATCATCGTCGCCACGACGACACCCGACCGCGTCTTCCCGAGTACCGCCTGCCTGCTGCAACAACGCCTGGACATCCACGGTTGTCCGGCTTTCGATGTACAGGCCGTGTGCACCGGCTTCATCTATGCCGTCGGCGTGGCGGACAGCATGATACGGTCCGGCGCCGCGAATACCGCGCTGATCGTCGGCGCCGAGGCCATGTCGCGAATCATCGACTGGACCGACCGGGGCACCTGCGTGCTGTTCGGCGACGGCGCTGGCGCGGTCGTCCTCCAGGCCAGCGAGGAACCGGGCATCCTGACGACACGGCTGCATGCCGATGGCGCCTACGAGGAGCTGCTGTATGTGCCCTATGGCGTGTCCACCAACCCGGACAAGATCCGCGACGGCGAGGCCTATGTCCAGATGCGTGGCAACGAGGTCTTCCGCGTCGCCGTCAACACCCTCGGTCGAATCGTCGACGAAACCCTCGCCGAGACCGGCCTGGAGAAGTCCGATATCGACTGGCTGATACCCCACCAGGCGAACATCCGCATCATCAACGCCACCGCGCGCAAGCTCAACCTGCCGCTGGAACGCGTCGTGGTTACCGTCGACACTCATGGCAACACCTCGGCGGCCTCGGTCCCGATGGCGCTGGATGTCGCGGTGCGCGATGGGCGCATCCAGCCCGGTGAACTGCTGCTGATGGAGGCCTTTGGTGGCGGCTTTACCTGGGGCTCGGTGCTGGTACGCTACTGATCCGGTCCGGATGGATCGACAACACGCTGAACTATTCCTATGTCATCTGATTCTGCTTTTGTTTTTCCCGGTCAGGGTTCGCAATCGGTCGGTATGCTGACCGCGTTGGCGGAGGTCTATCCGATCGTCGCCGAGACCTTCGAGGAAGCTTCCGATCATCTGGGTCTTGATCTGGGCAAGCTCATCGCGGATGGCCCGGTCGAACAGCTCAATCGAACCGAGAACACCCAGCCTGCCATGCTCGCCGCCGGTATCGCGGTGTGGCGTGTTTGGCGGCAACAGGGGGGTGGGCGGCCATCGATGATGGCCGGACACAGCCTGGGCGAATACACCGCGCTGACCGCGGCCGGCGCCATCGATTTCGGTGATGCGCTCAGGCTGGTGCGCAAGCGCGGCCAGTACATGCAAAATGCCGTGGCGGAAGGCAGCGGCGCGATGGCGGCGATTCTTGGCCTGGATGACGACACGGTACGCCAGGTCTGCGCGGACGCGTGCCAGGGCGAGGTCGTCGAGGCGGTCAACCTGAACGCGCCTGGACAGGTCGTGATCGCCGGTGACAAGGCAGCGGTCGAACGCGCCATGAAGCTGGCCAAGGACGCCGGCGCCAAGCGCGCCTTGCCATTGCCCGTCAGCGTGCCTTCCCATTGCGCGCTGATGCGACCGGCGGCGCTCCAGCTCGCCGATGCGCTCGTCGAAGTCGATCTTCGCGTCGCCGACATCCCGGTGATTCATAATGTCAGCGTCGATGTCGCCAAGGACGCCGGCGACATCGCCAGGCTGCTGGTCGAACAGCTCTACAAGCCGGTACGCTGGGTGGAGAGCGTGGAAAAAATACGCGATGCAAACACCGGCATCCTGTACGAATGCGGTCCCGGCAAGGTGTTGACCGGTTTGTGCAAACGCATCGACAAGACCCTGAATGCACTGGCGGTATTCGACCCCGCCAGCCTGGACAAGGCTCTGGAGGCGCAACATGCTTGAAGGCAAGACAGCCCTGGTGACCGGCGCGAGCCGTGGTATCGGCCAGGCCATCGCAATCCAACTCGGAAAAGCCGGCGCGACCGTCATCGGCACCGCGACCACGGAGGCGGGCGCGGAAGCCATCGGCGTCCACCTGTCGGATGCCGGCATCGCCGGGCGCGGCATGCGCCTGGATGTCACCGACAGCGATTCCGTGGCCGGGGTGATCAAGGCCGTCGCCACCGACTTCTCGGCGCCCTCCATCCTGGTGAACAACGCCGGTATCACCCGGGACAACCTGTTGATGCGCATGAAGGACGAAGAATGGCGGGCGATCATCGAGACCAATCTGACCTCGGTGTTCCGCATGTCCAAGGCGGTGTTGCGCGGCATGATGAAACAGCGTGAAGGACGCATCATCAGCATCTCGTCGGTTGTCGGCGCCACCGGCAACCCCGGGCAGGCGAACTATTCTGCGGCCAAGGCGGGTTTGATCGGATTCACCAAATCGCTGGCGCGCGAGGTCGGCTCGCGCGGGATTACCGTGAACGCCGTGGCGCCCGGCTTCATCGATACCGACATGACGCGCGCGCTGAGCGATGAACAACGCGGCGCCTTGCTCGGGAATATTCCACTGGGCCGGCTCGGTTCGCCCGAGGATATCGCGCATGCCGTGGTGTTTCTGGCTTCTCCCCAGGCCGCTTATATGACCGGCGAAACCCTGCATGTGAA
>JALULB010000371.1 GCA_027041035.1 Sedimenticola sp.
ACACATTACCTATATCGAAAAACGCCGCCATGCGCATGCTTTTCTGCATGGATTTGATTGGCGGAGGAAACAGCAATTCCAGGTTTCCGACAACCCGCAGATTACCACCGATCGGATCGCCGTTGGGATCCCGTGGCCCCAGCGAGTTGCGCTTGAAGCCACGCACCGTGGTATAGCCCCCGGCAAAGAAGTTGTCGAAGAACGGCAGCCTGTCGAGATCACCATAACCATCGCCAAAACCCAGGTCGGCATACATCCCGAGCGTAAAGGTGCGATTCAGCGGAATATACTGGCGATGCCGCAGACCCACCTTGTAGAAGGTCAGATCACTGCCCGGGATGGTGGCATTCGCGAAAAAGCGTGAAGAACTGCCGCTGGTCGGAAAGATCGCCGAGTTGCGTGAATCGTGCGACCAGAACACGTTGGCCTTGAAGTTCCAGAAGCTGTCGCCCTGGGTATCGACGAAATCCCGAATCTCGTCGGCCGGGTTACTCCCCAGCTTGACCTTGATGTACTCGGCGTCGAAACCGAAACCGAAGCGATTGAACTCGCTGATCGGGATGCCAAAATTGACACCGAAGGTCCCCGTATCCGTCCTGTAGTCGGCCGAGTCGAATTCAGCGAAATCGGTTTTCCGATACTTCAGGTTGAAGCCCCGGCTGATGCCGTCGACGGTGTAGTATGGATTGGTGTAGGACAACTGGTACAGCGTATTCGACGAGCTGGTGTTCAGGCCGAGCACGACACGCTTGCCGGTACCGAAGAAGTTCTCCTCGGAGATGCTGGTATTGAACAACAGGCCGTCGGACTGCGAGATACCGAGACCGGCGATGAAGTTGCCCGAGGGCTTTTCCTTCACCGAGATATCCACGTCCACCTCGTCGTTGGAGCCCGGCACGGCGGGGGTCTCGACATTGACCTCCTCGAAGAAACCCAGACGTTGCAAACGCTCGCGCGACAACTTGGTCTTGGCGTTCGAGAACCAGGCGCGTTCCATCTGGCGCAGCTCGCGGCGCAGCACCTCGTCACGCGTATTGCTGTTGCCGCTGATGTTGATGCGTCGCACATACACGCGCTTGCCGGGGTCGACGTAGAAGGTCACGCTGACCTCGTGACCCTTGTCATCGATCTCGGGGATGCTGTTGACGTTCGCGAAGGCATAGCCCTGATCACCCAGCAGTTCGTCGATACGTTCGGCGCTGCCGACCACCGCCTTGCGCGAGAATACCTGGCCGCGCGCCAGATGAATCAGCGGAAACACTTTCTTCTGATCGACGACCAGCTTGCCGGCGAGCTGGATATCCTTGATACGGTAGACATCGCCCTCATTGATGTTGATGGTGATGTAGATGTCCTTCTTGTCCGGCGTGATCGAGACCTGGGTGGATTCCACCTTGAACTTGATATAGCCACGATCGAGATAGTACGAACGCAGGGTCTCCAGATCGGCGGCCAGTTTCTGCCGGGAATACTGATCGGCATCCGAGAAGAAATCCAGCCAACCCGGAACACCGGACTTGAAGCCCTCCATCAACTGCTTGTCGCTGAAGGCCTTGTTACCGACGATATTGATACGCTTGATGCGCGCGGTTTCGCCTTCGGAGATCTTGATCGCGACATCGACACGATTGCGCTCCAGCGGTGTCACCGTGGCGTCCAGCTGTACCGCGTAGCGGCCCTGGGCAAAATACTGACGGCGCAGTTCCTGTTCGATCTTGTCCAGCACCGAGCGATTGAACACCCGCCCCTCGGCCAGCCCGATATCCTTCAGCGCCTTCAACAACTGGTCGGTTTCGAGCAGTTTGTTGCCACTGATCGAGATATTCGCGATCGCCGGACGCTCGACCACCTTGACGATCAGCACGTCGCCGTCGCGCGCCAGCTGAACATCCTTGAAATAGCCAGTCTTGTACAACGCGCGGATGATGCGTCCGCTGTCGGCGGGCTTCATGCGCTCGCCTACCCGTAACGGGATATGGTTGAATACCGTGCCCGGAGAGATGCGCTGCAAGCCATCGACGCGGATATCGCGCACGACGAAATCGGCGGCCAGCGACTGAACGGAGAGCAGCACGGCAACGGCCAGCAACAGAAAGCGAACGACAGGCATATGGGATCGCGACACAGCGGTTTTGTTCTTTATTCTGAAAGTAAGGGGGAATGGATTCCCCGAGATGGAAACGCCCGGCGTCTCCGGCGAAGCGGGCATTATAACGCAGAATTCACACGATTCCCGAAATCACTCCGGAGCGCCGGCTTGTGACGACTGAACGTTCCAAAGACATTGCCACGTCAACCGAATACCCGCGACAAATCGACATAGAAGGCCACGACCATCAACGACAACAGCAGCGCGATGCCGATCTTCTGGCCGATCAGCATCGCGGTCTCCGATACCGCGCTGCCCTTCACCGCCTCGATCAGGAACATCAGCAGGTGGCCGCCGTCGAGCACCGGAATCGGCAACAGGTTCAATACACCCAGGCTGATACTCACCACGGCGAGAAACTTCAGGAAATAATCCAGACCGATGCTCGCGGTATCGCCCGCCGCCTGCGCGATCGAGATCGGTCCGCTGAGATTCTGGATCGAGGCCTGACCGGTCAACATGCGCCCCATGACCTTCAGCATCAACACCGACATATCCCAGGTCTTCACCACCGCGCGCTGCAAGGCCTCGATCGGGCCGTACTGCACCTTTACCCGATAATCGTCCATGAAACCGTCCGGAACGCGCGGCGCGGCGCCGATGCGGCCGATGACCTTGTCACCCTGCTTCACCTCGGCGGTCACCAGCTCCAGCGGCAGCACCTCGCCGCCACGCTGTATCTTCAAGTGCAACAGCTGTGCAGGATGATCACGCACGAAGCGCACCCAGGTCATCCAATCGGAAACCGCCTCGCCGTTCACGCCGAGCAGCCGGTCGCCGACCTGGATGCCGGCATCGGCGGCCGGCTCGTGTGGCACCAGCTTCCCGAATACCGGTGGCAGCCGCGGGCGTTGCGGTTCTATCCCCAGGTGCTTGAGCACCTCGGGTTGTTGCGTGGACTTCAGCAGGCCGGAGAGCAGCAACTCGACCTCGCGCGGCGACTGCTCCGGCTGGCTCACGCTGACCTTGACCGGATCATCACTGACCGCCGCGCCGAGCAGGCCGTAGACCACCGACTCCCAGGTTGGCGTGCGTTCGCCATCGATGGAGACAAAACGGTCTCCGGCCATCATGCCGGCGCGTGCCGCGATACTTTGCGGCTCGACCTCGCCGACCAGCGGCTTGCTGCCGATCTCGCCGCTGACACCCAGCACCCAGAAGGCGAAAACCGCGAACAGCAGGTTGAAGACCGGTCCGGCGGCGACGATCGCGGTGCGTATCGGCAGGGACTGACGGTTGAACGCGCGATGCGCCTCTTCGGGCGGCACCTCGCCCTCGCGCTCGTCGAGCATCTTCACATAGCCACCCAGCGGGATGCCCGCGAGCACGTACTCGGTGCCGTCCTTCTTGCCGATACGCTTCAGCAGTGGCTTGCCAAAGCCGATCGAGAAACGCAGCACCTTCACGCCGCTGATGCGCGCAACCCAGAAATGGCCGAACTCGTGGATCGTGATCAAAACGCCAAGCGCGATGACGAACCAGAATAGTGTCGTGATAAAGGAAAGCATGGCTGTTCAGACTCGGGCGGTGATGAATTGTTCCGCGATAGCGCGCGCCCGTCGATCGGTCTCCATCAGTTGACCCAGCGTTTCCACCGGCTCGACGGGCAGGGCCGACAGGGTTTTCTCGATAGTCGCCGCGATGGCGACAAAAGGCAAGCGCTCGTCGAGGAACGCTTGCACCGCGATCTCATTGGCGGCATTCAGGATCGCTGGCGCGGTGCCGCCGGCGCGCATCGCCTCGCCGGCCAGGCGCAGGCACGGAAAGCGCGCCAGGTCCGGCGCCTCGAAGTCCAGCCGCGCGATATCGAACAGGTTCAGCGAACCGACCCCGGAGTCCATCCGCTCCGGCCAGGCCATCGCGTGCGCGATCGGCGTGCGCATGTCGGGGTTGCCAAGCTGGGCGAGTACCGAGCCGTCGGCGTATTCCACCATCGAATGCACCACGCTCTGCGGGTGAATCACCACCTGGATATGCTCGGGATCGGTGCCGAACAGCCAGCAGGCCTCGATCAGCTCCAGGCCCTTGTTCATCATCGTCGCCGAATCGACCGAGATCTTGCGTCCCATGTCCCAGTTCGGATGGGCGCAGGCTTGCGCCGGCGTGACCCGCGCCAGTTTCTCGATCGGCCAGGCGCGAAACGGCCCACCCGAGGCGGTCAGCAGAATGCGCGTGACGCCGGATGCCGCCAGGCCGTCGCGAAAGCCCGTCGGCATGCACTGAAAGATCGCATTGTGTTCGCTGTCGATCGGCAGCAGTTCGGCGCCCCCGGCGGCAACCGCCTCCATGAACAGATGGCCGGCGACCACCAGCGACTCCTTGTTGGCGAGCAACACCCGCTTACCGGCACGCGCCGCCGCCAGCGCCGAACCCAGGCCCGCCGCGCCAACGATGGCCGCCATCACCTGATCGACCTCGTCCAGTTCTGCGACCCGTTCCAATGCATCGGCGCCGGCCAGCACCTCGGTGTCCAGACCCTCGGCGCGAACCGCCGCGTCCAGGCGGCTGGCCGCGTTCTCGTCCGCCATCACCGCGTAGGCCGGGCGGAACTGGCGTAGCTGTTCGAGCAGGCGCTGGTGGTTGCCGTTCGCGGTCAACGCGACGACGCGATAACGATCCGCGTGCCGGGCGATCACATCCAGGGTGGAAACCCCGATGGAACCGGTCGAACCGAGGACCGCGACGCCGATCATTGCAACACGTCCAGCAAAACCAGGCCGGCGGCGAACACCGGCCCGGCCGCCGTCAGGCTGTCGATGCGATCCATCACCCCGCCATGCCCCGGGATCAGCGTACCGCTGTCCTTCATGCCGCGCTCCCGTTTCACCAGGCTTTCGAACAGGTCACCGGCGATCGACGCCAGCACCACGATCAATCCCAGCGCCAGCCATGGCCACAGCCCGACCTGGTAGGCCCGCGCCACCAGACCGTGCCCCAGATAAGCGATACCCAAGGCGCCGAGCAAAGCCCCGGCGACACCTTCCAGGGTTTTGCCCGGGCTGATGTTCGGCGCCAGCTTGTGCCTGCCGAACGCCCGACCGGAGAAGTAGGCGAAAGAATCCGCGCCCCAGATCAGAATCAGGCAATACAACAGCAGGAACGGACCGATATGCGCCAAGCCGTGTATCTTCGTCAACGCATACCAAGCGGGCAGCAGCACGAAGAAGCCATCCAGCAGAC
Organism: Sedimenticola sp.; assembly: GCA_027041035.1. GTDB lineage: Bacteria > Pseudomonadota > Gammaproteobacteria > Chromatiales > Chromatiaceae > JALSSX01. Next base: position 5,330 of record JALULB010000371.1, read on the forward strand.
GCAGCCAGTGGACGCCACGCGCCGCCTCGACCGGGTGGCGCGCGGCAAGCAGCAGGCGCGCCAGCGTCAACGCCCACCAGGCCGCGCCGAGCAGGATCAGCGAGAGGCCGATATCGCGCTGCAACAACGCCACCGCGCCGATGGCCAGCGCGAGCAGCCCGGTCCAGATCAGTTGGTTTCTCTCGCTGTCCAGGCCCGACAGGCGCGCCCATTCCATCGCGCCGAGCAGCACGATGATACCGAGCAGTCCGGCAACCCAGGGGTTCGGCAGCACCAGCACGGCGAGAATGACCAGTGGCGCAAGCACCAATGCCGACAACACTCGCTTCCACAGGGTACTCATTCGAGTAGATCCCGGTTTTCGCCAGGCTCCGCGAGTTGCTCGGTGATCTTGCCGAAGCGTCGCTCGCGCGCGGCAAAATCCGCGAACGCGGCCTCCAGCGCTCGCGCATCGAAATCCGGCCACAGCAGATCGGAGAAGTACAGTTCGGCGTAGGCCGCCTGCCACAGGACGAAGTTGCTCAGGCGCTGTTCCCCGCCGGTGCGGATGAACAGGTCGACATCGGGAAGATCGGCAAAGGAGAGGTGTTCGGCAACGGTCTGTTCGTCGCATCGGGCGGGATCGAGTTCCCCCGCCGCGACCTTCGCCGCGATCCGCCGGGTCGCCTCGGCGATGTCCCAGCGACCGCCATAGTTCGCGGCAATCTGTAGCACCATGCCGCTGTTGCCGGCGGTCAATGCTTCCGCGTCGTGAATGCGTTGTTGCAGCTTGTCGGAGAACGCCAGGCGATCGCCGATGACACGCAGGCGGACGTTGTTGGAATCCAGGCGGCGGGTCTCGCGCTTCAGCACGAGCATGAACAGCTCCATCAGCAGCTTCACCTCCGGCTTCGGTCTGCGCCAGTTCTCGCTGCTGAAGGCGAACAGCGTCAGTACCTCGACGGCCTTGTCGGTGCAGAACTCGACCACATGGCGCACCGATTCGACACCGGCGCGATGCCCGGCATGCCGCGGCTGGCCGCGCCGCTTGGCCCAGCGCCCGTTGCCATCCATGATGATGGCGACGTGGCGAGGCAGGCGATCCGGATGCGCATCTGTCACGGTCGGAGCTTCCGTTGGATCCAGCGCTAGACCGAAAGCAGATCCTTTTCCTTGATCGCCAGCTTTTCGTCGATCTCCTTGACGTGCTGATCGGTCAGTTGCTGAATGATTTCCTGGCCGCGGTGTTCATCGTCCTCCGAGATCAGTTTCTCCTTCACCAGCGATTTCAGCTCG
>JALULB010000372.1 GCA_027041035.1 Sedimenticola sp.
ATCCTGGATACCAATGTCATTTCGGAGCCGCTGCGACCGGCTCCCGAAAATCGGGTGATCGAATGGATCGACGCACAGGCGCTTGAAACCCTGTATCTGTCGGCGATTACCGTCGCGGAGCTGCGTTTCGGGATGGCTTCACTGCCAGCCGGTAAGCGCCGGGTAGGGCTGCAAGAGAGCTTGGAAAAGCAGATACTGCCGCTGTTTGCCGGGCGGGTTCTTCCGTTCGATATGTCGGCATCACAAGCCTATAGCGAGTTGATGGCCAAGGCCCGGGCAGCGGGCCTGGCAATTGGCACTGCCGATGGATATATCGCAGCGATAGCCGCCGCCAACGGCATGATGGTTGCCACACGAGACGCCAGTCCCTTTGAAGCGGCAGGGGTAGATGTAATTAACCCTTGGAAGTCTTGAGTGTTCCCAAGGACGTTACTCCATCCGCACTATCATTCCCCCTTGAATGACGGGGTTGACGCGCACCGGATCAGGTGGCGGCCCCTACACCATCCCTTGTCAAGTAAGTGTGTGTACTTTAATTGGCCACTTGTCAAGCTGCCCGCGACCCGGCAAACAGACTCCGCGCCATCTGAATACCCCGCAAAAAGCGAAGCTGCCGCCGCTCACACAGCTGGATCAAGGAGGCCGGCTTGCCAATGGCGCTGCCAAAGGCATGCATGCGGTTTCCGGCATGCTGGACGAACTGCACGGGCGTGATACCCAGGCGGTCGAGGATCGGCGGATAATTATCGGGCACGTGGCCGTGCTTGCCGTCCTGGATGGCGCGACCGGTCCAATCCAACAATTGGAGATAGTCATCGAAAGCAAACGGGATGGCCCAGGCGGCCCTCCCGGTGGCATCGAACGGCATCAGCGGTTGCTTGGGCAACATCGGGCCGGCCTCCTCGGCGGCGTCCGTGGCATCCACAGCTTGAGAAACAAGGGCAGGGGAGACCGCCGACCGGGGTCCAGCGGATAGCTGGCTACCCGCGCGCCGTGATGCCCCCGTTTCCACCTCCTTGCCGTCTGCCTCTCCCTCTACACCCACAGCTACCGCCACCGCATCGTTTCCGCCTTCCTCCCCGTGATCCGCCGCTGCCTCCTCCCGCAACGCCCGTATCCGGGCATGGATCGCCGTATGCTCCGCCTTCTCGGGACAATCGGCCATCCCCGCGCGAACCGGATTGAGATCGACATACGCCATCACCGCTAACAACGCCGCCTCGTCGAGCAAAGCCTGGCTCTTGAACCGCCCCTCCCAGAACCGCCCAGTGACCCCGTCCTCGGCATTGGCCTGGCGGGCAATGTACTCATTCAGCGCACGCATGTACCAGGAGAGATCAAACAAGCGCTGGCGGTAGGTCTCGACCAGTGCATCCAACCGCGGCTCCTGATCGCGATCGAACGCCTCCGGATCCTTCAGATAACGCCGCACCATCAACGGCCCCTGGAACAAGCGGGTCCAGCGTTCCAAAACCTCCCGCCGACTCCAACCCTCGGCCCGCTCCCGATCGACATGCAGCACCACATGAAAATGATTGCTCATCACCGCATACGCCGCGACATCAATCGCAAACACCCCCGCCAACTGCTGGATGCGATCAGCGATCCAGCCCCGACGGTGCTCATAGTTCTGGCCGGTCTGGCGATCCTCTCCACACAGAAATGCGCGGCGGACACAACGATTGACGCAGTGGTACCAAGGGGTGTCGTCGAGGGATACGAGTGTGGCGCGGGCTTGGGTCATGGGGGAAGTCTAGGTGGTGGAGGGAGTGGTGTCAAGTAAGGTCGCCCGTAAAGCACTGTTTTACATGACATATTACATGTCACTACAGCCCTCCGGCACAGATCCGGACGTGCGCTGCTAACGCATCCGGCTCCTGCGTTGGGTCAGACGTGCAGTCGCTC
>JALULB010000373.1 GCA_027041035.1 Sedimenticola sp.
GCCCAGCATGACCGTCGTTTTTCCGGAGGATTTATGGGCGGCGGAGATATAGATGCCGGGCATGGTGTCCGCAAGGGCTCAGAAGCAGAGAATACGGCGATTCGAGCTTAGGATAAGCACCCGAACATTTTATCGCGCTATGACGACAATTGCCCTCCGAAGAGGGCATGTCCGAGAAGGTAAGTACGCTTGGTGTCGTCGATTCAGTCGCTATGATGTGGATCGACAATCGCGTCGGCAAGCGACTCGGGGAGGAATGGGAGGATCTTGACAGCGAATGCAATAATCGCCAGAGAGACCGATAACCCACCAAGGCCGAGCAAAAACTCCCAGATAGAGGGCGAGTAACTTCCAGCCACGCCATCATAGAACGAGCTGGCAGTCTCGGCGCCTGGGAACAGAACGAGTGGAAACGCCTGACCACCGATGATCGTGGCATACATCTGGCCAAAGCCGCCAATAATCGCCAACATCGCCACCAATCCAACCAGTTTGCGGCTTTTCAGTGCATAGCCCGAGAAGATCATTCCCAATGGTATCAGCGATCCAATCAGGATCTGTACAAGCCAAAACGCCGTCGCATAGGGGCCACCGCCATTCTTGCCAAGCAGGATAAAGGCCTCCCAGGCATGATGCTCAGTCGCATAGAGATTGGTAAGGTGATACACAACGACGAAGAAAAGAGCTGCGGAGATGAATACCCCCAGCAGATTGGTCAACCGGATAACCACTTTGTCACCAAGTTCCCGGCCAGTAAACGAGTAGGCCGCGAACAGCACTAGCAAGAAGATGGCCAGTCCATAGACGAATGAAAAAACGATGAACATTGGTGCAAAGATGGCCGCATCATAGCCCTGACGCGCAACAAGAAAACCGAAGATACTACCGGTACCCGTCGTCAGTACCAATCGCCAGATGAACGCGGCGATGCCGACCGGCCGGCTATACGGATTCATTTTCCGCTCCATCATCATCCACAGGTATGCGGCAACGATACCGATGAAACCGGAGTAGAGAAGGATATTCCACGTAAATATGGACTTGGGATTGACATGCGTGATCGTCACCAACAGCCGATCAGGACGCCCGAGGTCGAGCACCAACACCATCAGGCCACCGACCAGCAGAGCAACCGCGACGATGCCGGAAAGGCGAGCGATCGGCTTATAGAGCGAGCGCTTGAATACCGACGAGATCGAGGCGATATTGAGCGCGCCAGAGGCGGCGACGATCAGAAAGACCGCGAACACGTGAGGCAGCCCCCAGACGATCTGATTGTTCATTCCGGTCACGATATGCCCCTCGGTCTCCATGTGATGGGCCGACAGGACGCCAATCAGAGCCAACAGGCCAAGTACGCCCAGAATGATGAGATACCCCTTGGGTAAACCCTCTATCGCCAGATACTTGATTTTGGACTTAGCCATAATTCACGCTTCGATATTGTTGGATTGACGTTTGAAGAATGCCGCCTAGGAGGTCGTCCCACTTGACCGTTTGAAGCGAAAGTTCGTGGGAGCGAATCGACTGGAGCGATCAGGTGAAGCGAATAACCGGGCTATTCGCTATCCACGGATCTACAGCCAAACAGCGCCAAGTCGAACAGCCTCCTAGATGCCACGATAGCGAATACCGGTATTCAACCCCAGATCCGCACGGATCTGCTTACCACCATACCGTGTAAGCTCCTGCGAGATTTTGCTCTCGGGATCCTTGAGGTCGCCAAAGATCATCGCACCATGCCCTTTTTCGTTACAGGCCTCGACACACGCTGGCTGCTGATCCTTATCGACGCGATGCACACACATCGTGCATGCCTCGACGGTACCCTTTCCTCTCGGTGCATGCGGCGCTTGCCCAGTAACATTGACATGCTCGAACGAGCGCGCCTTGTACGGACA
>JALULB010000374.1:0-667 GCA_027041035.1 Sedimenticola sp.
GGCGTATACCGACTAGGGCCTGCTGACCAGCGACCGTGTGCTCGGCGACGACGTGCATCGCCTGTTTATGCAGCTCACCGGCCTCGGCAAGGCGGTGAACCTGAAGAAGCTGATGCAGGCGCCGTTCACCTTGTACGAAGGCATGGTCGAGCGCATCCGCCGCGAGGCCGAGCACGCGCGCGCCGGCAAGCGCGCATTGATCCGGCTGAAGATGAACTCGCTGGTCGAGCCGAACATCATCGCCGATCTGTACCAGGCATCGTGCGCCGGCGTGAAGATCGAACTGATCGTGCGTGGCGTCTGCTGCCTGCGACCCGGCGTCAAGGGTGTGTCCGACAACATCCACGTGCGTTCGGTGATGGGGCGCTTCCTGGAACACACGCGGGTGTTCTATTTCCTCAACGGCGGTCAGGACGAGCTGTACTGTTCCAGCGCCGACTGGATGCCGCGCAACTTCTTCCGGCGGGTCGAATCCTGTTTCCCGGTCGAGGACAGGCAGTTGAAGCGGCGCATCATCCGCGAAACCTTCACGACCTATCTGCGTGACAACAGCCAGGCCTGGGTACTGCGCCCGACGAAGAAATACAAGCGCCTGAAACCCTCCGCGAAAGCCAAGCGGCGCGCCGCGCAGGAGATATTGCTGGAGATGTTTTCCTGAGCCGGAGGT
>JALULB010000374.1:677-5076 GCA_027041035.1 Sedimenticola sp.
CGCGTAGACGCGTCGGAGTCACGCCAAAACGTCTTTGGAACGCCTTGTTCAGGCTTCTGGCATTCGCGAAACCCACTTTGTCGGCGATCCGTTCAATGGATGTCCCCGAGTATCTGACCCAGTGATGGGCCTTCAGCAGGCGCCAGTCGTTGATATAGCGCATCGGCGATACGCCCAGGGCTTGCTTGAAGCGACGTGACAATGTTGCCCGGGACATGCCGCTCCTGGCGGCGAGGTCTTCCAGCGTCCACGCATATCCCGGATCCCGATGAACCAGCGACAGCGCGCGGTGCAGGCCGCGGTCGCGCAGTCCGGCGACGAAGCCGACCGTGTCGGCTGCCTCGCGGGCGTGCCGGTTCAACAGTTGCAGGAACAATACCTCGCTCAGCCGGTCGACGATCGGGTTTTGCCAATGCCGGGCTTTTTCCAGCTCGGTATCTATCAGGTTCACGGTTTGCCACACCGGATCGTCGTTGCCGATATGCTGAAAATGCAGGATCGAGGGCAAGGCATCGAGCAACGGATGGGCGGTTGCGTCGTCATGGCGTACCTGGCCGCAGATCAGACTGTTACTCGTCTTACCGCGCTGGAACAGCGGTTCGCCGAGCAAACAGGCCGTGCCGGCCTGTTCGCTGGGAATCAATCGGCGATGCGGTCGGTCGGCTATCCAGTGTGCATTCCCGCCCGGCAGCATGACGATATCCATCGGCTTGGCCTCCACCAGCCGCTCTTCGCTACCGATGACAAAGCCACCCTGCAAGGCGATATGAAAGCGTGGGTTGCGCGAAGCATCCAGTGCCATGCCCCAAGGCGCGGCAAGGCGGGAACGAAAGAACACACTGCCGCGAAAGCGCAGCGTATTCAGTACATCGTCGAGCACATCGCATTCGATACTTTCGGTGACTTCATTGAGCATTCGGGGCACCCGCGTGGCAAATCGGCCGGCTACACTTGCCATTCCATGGACGGAGCCATCCGTCCGATTGTAACCCCGATGTTTGCTGAACAGGTCGGGGTCGGTTAACCGGAGGAGAATATCCATCATGCACAGATTTCAGTTTCCCGCCGTGGCGGGTGCGTTAATTACCCTGTCGGCATCGGTCCTGGCCGAACCCTATCGCTTCCACGAGAACGAACTACAACGGCCGAACGGGTACCGGGAATGGGTCTACGTCGGCACGCCGGTAACGCCAAACGCCTTGAATGGCGGTAAGGCGGCATTCCCGGAACATCACAATGTGTATATCGACCCGGAAAGCTGGGTACACTGGAAGAAGACCGGCGAGTTTCGCGATGGCGCCATCTTGGTAAAGGAGTTGGTCAGTGTCGGCTCGACCCAGGCAGTCAGTGGCAAGGGCTACTTTCAGGGCGAGTACATAGGCCTGGAAGCGACTGTGAAGAGCAAGCGCCATTTTCCGAATGAACCGGGTAACTGGGCCTACTTCAGCTTTTCGAGCAAGGACCACAAAACCCTGGCCGAAGCAGCCAAGCCGTTTCCAACGGCAGCGTGCAACGCCTGTCATGCCGGCGCCGCGGCGGATGATTTCGTCTTTACACAATACTATCCGGTATTGCGTGTCGGCAAGGCGGCGGGTGAACGGGCCGGGGGTGGCATGGAATCCGATCTGAAGAATCACTACAAGGAGCCGGTCGGAAAGAAATAGCGTCGATGGATGGTCTTGGCACGGCGGGTTGCCAGGCAATCCGCCCATGAGTCGATAGGAGAGCAGAGATGAGCGACTACCACAAAGACCCCGAAGCGATCGCCGCGCTGGATCCGATGCAGTTTCGCGTCACCCAGCAGAATGGCACCGAGCCGCCGGGAAGCGGCGAGCACCTGCACAATCACCAGCCCGGCCTGTATGTCGACATCGTGTCGGGCGAGCCGTTGTTCGTGTCGACCGACAAGTTCGATTCCGGATGCGGCTGGCCGAGCTTCAGCCGCCCGGTCGACAAGGCGTTCGTCGCGGAACGGCGTGATGCCAGCCACGGCATGGAGCGCGTCGAGGTACGCTCCCGGCACGGCGACAGCCACCTCGGGCATGTCTTCAGCGATGGCCCGGCGGAACTCGGTGGCTTGCGTTATTGCATCAACTCGGCGTCGCTGCGCTTCGTGCCATTGGACGAGATGGAAGCGCGAGGCTACGGTGATTACGTGGCCTTGCTGCAAGCGGAGGTGAAATCATGAGCAAGGAGCGTGCGATTTTGGCCGGCGGTTGCTTCTGGGGCATGCAGGATCTGTTCCGGCGTCGTCCCGGCGTGTTGTCGACGCGAGTCGGTTATAGCGGCGGCGATGTACCGAACGCGACCTATCGTAATCATGGCACCCACGCCGAGGCGATCGAGATCTGGTTCGACAATGAAAAAACCGATTATCGCGCCATTCTGGCGTTCTTCTTTCAGGTACATGATCCAACTACGCCGGACCGCCAGGGAAACGATCGTGGCGCCTCGTATCGTTCCGAGATCTTCTATACCAGCGATGCGCAGAAGCGTGTCGCCGAGCAGGTCATCGACGCCGTGAATGCTTCCGGGCGCTGGCCGGGGCCGGTGGTCACGCGAGTCTCGCCGGCCGGGGATTTCTGGGAGGCCGAGCCGGAACACCAGGACTATCTGGAACGGGTTCCGCATGGCTATACCTGCCACTTTCCCCGTCCGGATTGGATCTTGCCGGATGACACGAACGGCTGATGCCCGGGCGGCTCACGGCGCGCGCGACCGCCATCAACTTCAGCGATGCAACGCAGCACGGCGGTATGGTAGTTCGCGGATAGTTCGGATAGTAAGTGCTTGCTTATCTTTCTGGTGGTTGTCGCGCGGGCGGTGATTGTCGTGATACCTCTGGCGTGGAAACCGGGATAGATAAGTGGGCGCTCGCTTACGCTACAGGTGTATAAATCCGTGCGCCGGTACCGGGATCAGAGGCACTGTCTTCGCGCGGATTCATGAATTTTCCAGGCTAGAAAAAAGTCACCGCTTCGTCTTCGCTGGATGCATCCTGGGTTTCCTCCGGCGGGCTGAAATTCGCCAGCGTGGTCTCCAGTCCGGTCAGGATCGTACCGAGTCGCTCGTCCAGGCGAGCGCCGAATACCGCCAGTCCACGCATGCGTTGTTGCGCGGTCTCGATCTCGGATACCAGGTAGTCCTCCTGGGCCTCGGTCATGCCGAGCAATACGATGGATTCGTCGACGCTTCCGGCAAGACTGGAGAGGATGTCTTCGCCGCTTTCGGTGTAACGCCGCTGTGCCTTTTTCAGCTCTTCCATGGTCTGCTTGGTGTTGTCGCTGATCCGCAGCAGGCCTTCATATTGCTCGCGCATCGTCGCGGCGCTCTCGATATCGGCAATCTTCGAGTCGGCGGCCTGGCCGATGATCGCGATGTAGTCCCGGATGCGTCCGTAACGGATGTTGTCATGCAACGGCATATTGCGGATCAGGATGCTGATATTCGGGAAGTTGACCACGGTTCTTTCGTTGAAATCGACCAGCCGACCTTTCGACGCTACATAGGTGAACACGCTTTTTTCCAGCGGGTGGACGATGCCGCCGGTACAGTAGTGGTGCGCTTCATCATTCACGCGCAGCTCGGTGCTGATATCCAGCCCGAGTCCCGAATGGGTCTGGATGATATGCCGCGCCAGGGTTTCGTGATGCTTGCAGGTCGAGATCGATTGCAGAAAGTGGATGATCACGCTGGCCTCGCCGAGTGATTTCATCAAGCCATCGGTAGTCAGCAGCGAAGAGCTGGCCCGGCGACGGATCTCGTCGAGCGAACGGTGACGCTTGATGGTCGCGTTGATGCGCGCGATCAGCTCCGCGACCTCGAAGGGTTTGCCGACATAGTCGTCGCCCCCGGCGGCGTAGCCGGCAAGGCGGTTCTCCAATGCATCATCGACGGACAGCAGGATAACCGGAACGTTTTGCAGAACCTCGTGATGGCGCAGGCGTTCGCAGGTCTCCATGCCGCCCATGTCGGGCATGTCGACCCCGAGCAGGATCAGATCGGGAGGCGATTCCAGGGCGCGATCCAGGCAGGCGCGCCCTGTATTCACCAGGGTGCAGGCGTGTCCCCGCGCTTTCAGTGCCTTCTCGATCGATGCCTGGCCGAGCGGGTCATCGTCCGCGTAGAGCACGTGAAATCGAATCTGTTCCGGTTGTTTCTGGCTGGCATCCGTCATGGTGTCTTCTTTGGTATTCCAGGTGCGTGGTCGCTCCGCCGGAGTATTGTCGTTGAAGTGCCGTTTTCTCTTTTGAGTTTGCTTGGCGAAGCAGGTACTAGGAGGCTGTCCGAGAATAGAGAGCCTACTGCGGAAAAGCTGAATTTGGCTGGATTCCTCCCTGATTCTCGTTAAATAGCGCAACTATTCGCCTCAAATCAGGGAGAAATCCCGCTCAAATCA
>JALULB010000374.1:5086-6557 GCA_027041035.1 Sedimenticola sp.
CAAGCCGGAGCGTCTCCGCGTGCACCTTGTAGAGCTGCTCCCGCAGTTCCAGCACGTGGTTCTCCCAGTATTGCTGGGTGTTGAACCACGGAAAAGCGAGTGGAAAGGCCGGGTCGTTCCAACGGCGCGCCAGCCAGGCCGCGTAGTACAGCATGCGCAACGCGCGCAGCGCTTCGATCAGTTGCAGTTCACGGGTATCGAAGCTGGCGAACGCCTCGTAGCCTTCGAGCAGTTCGGAAAGCTGCGCCGTCATGTCGCGACGTTCCCCGGCGAGCATCATCCACAGATCCTGGATTGCCGGGCCGTTAAGACAATCGTCCAGGTCGACGAACCAGGGTTGTTCGTCGTGCCACAGGATGTTGCCGCGATGGCAGTCGCCGTGCAGACGGATGGCGCGGTAGTCACCGGCGTCGGTGAAGCGCGCGCGGATGCCGGCGAGCAGGTCGGCGGCCGTGGATTCATAAGCGGCGCGCAGGTCGGCGGGGATGAAGCCCTGTTCCAACAGGAGAGAGACCGAGTCGTCGCCCATGCGCGCGATGTCGATCGCCGGCCGATGTGCGAAGCGGCCGGCCTGGCCGAGCATGTGCAGGCGGCCGATGAAGCGGCCGATGCGGAGCAGGTCGTCCGGGTCGTCGAGATCCGGCCAGCGACCGGCTTGCAGCGGAAACAGCGCGTAGCGGTAGCCGGCGTGCCGGTGCAGGGTCTCGCCATGCGCGTCGACGAGCGGCGCGACCACCGGAATCTCGGCGGCTTGCAGTGCCAGGCTGAAGGCGTGTTCCTCGAGGATCGCGTCGTCGCTCCAGCGCAACGGGCGGTAGAACTTCGCGATCACCGGCGTGTCGTTCTCCAGGCCGATACGGTAGACACGGTTCTCGTAGCTGTTCAACGCCAGGATATGGCCGCTGGTCAGCAGCCCGCGCGCATCGATGGCGTCCAGCACCAGATGCGGGTCGAGTGCGGAATAATCCTGTCGCGTCGCGGGGTTGTCGGACATGTTTAGACGGCTTGCCGGTAGCGGGGATCGGGTATAATTGCGCTTTTCACGCGGAAACATCAAGTCATGGCACCACAGCGCAAGGCCGTCGCCCTGATCTCCGGCGGGCTGGATTCCCTGCTCGCCGCGCGGGTCATCAAGGATCAGGGTATCCATGTCGAGGGTATCAACTTCTATACCGGCTTCTGCGTCGAGGGCCACACCCACGCGATCCGCAAGAAGGACAAGAACAAGCAGAAGCGCAACAACGCGCTGTGGTCGGCCGAGCAGCTCGGCATCAAACTGCACATCATCGACATCGTCGAGGAATACAAGGACGTGGTCTATAACCCCAGGCACGGCTATGGCGCGAACCTGAATCCATGCCTGGACTGCAAGATCTTCATGGTGACCAAGGCGCGGGAATGGGCGCGGAAGCACGATTTCGATTTCATCATCACCGGCGAGGTCGTCGGCCAGCGGCCGATGTCGCAGCGC
>JALULB010000375.1:0-303 GCA_027041035.1 Sedimenticola sp.
GCATCAAGCATGGCGCGAAGGTCATGCTGATGTCACACCTGGGTCGCCCGACCGAGGGCGAGTACGACGAGCAGTTCTCGATGAAGCCGGTTGCCGATCATCTTGCCGGACTGCTCGGCAAGGACGTTCCGCTGATCAAGGATTATCTGGATAGTGCTCCCGAGCTGAACGAGGGTGATGTCGTGCTGCTGGAGAACGTGCGCTTCAACGTCGGCGAGAAGAAGGACGACGAGACCCTGGCGAAAAAATATGCCGCGCTGTGCGACATCTATGTGATGGACGCCTTCGGCACCGCGCACCGCG
>JALULB010000375.1:313-6535 GCA_027041035.1 Sedimenticola sp.
GGCGGGTGAGTTGGACGCGCTGGGCAAGGCCTTGCACGAGCCGGCGCGCCCGATGGCCGCGATCGTCGGCGGCTCCAAGGTGTCCACCAAGCTGACCGTGCTCGATGCGCTGTCCAAGGTCGTCGATCAGCTGATCCCCGGCGGCGGTATCGCGAACACCTTCATCGCCGCCGAGGGACACAATGTCGGCAAGTCCCTGTACGAAGCCGATTTGATCCCGGAAGCCAAGCGCCTGATGGAAGCCGCGAAGGCCAAGGGTGGCGAGATTCCGGTGCCGACGGATGTCGTGGTCGGCAAGGAGTTCTCCGAAACCGCCGAAGCCACCGTGAAGAAGGTCAGCGAGGTCGCCGACGACGACATGATCTTCGATATCGGTCCGGAAACCGCCGCGCGCTTCGCCGCGATGATGAAGACCGCCGGTACCATCGTGTGGAATGGTCCGGTCGGCGTATTCGAGTTCGATCAGTTCGGCGAGGGCACCAAGACACTCGGTCTGGCGATCGCGGAATCCAGCGCCTTCTCCATCGCCGGTGGTGGCGACACCCTGGCGGCGGTGGACAAGTACGGCATCGCCGACAAGGTTTCCTATATCTCCACCGGTGGCGGGGCTTTCCTGGAATTTCTCGAAGGCAAGCAACTCCCGGCCGTGGCGATGCTGGAGAAGCGCGCCGCCGGCTGATTCCGTGACGAGGAAATCACGGCCCGCACTTTCTTACAGTCTGCAACGGAGACCTTATGTTCAGACGCACTAAAATCGTGGCGACCCTGGGTCCGGCGACGGATGACCCCAAGGTACTCGATGAAGTCATAGCCGCCGGCGTGGATGTCGTTCGCCTGAATCTTTCTCACGGCACGCACGAGGAGCAGGCCAAGCGCGCCGAGTTCGTGCGCAACCGGGCGCGCGCCAGCGGCCGCCAGGTCGGCGTGTTGTGCGACCTGCAAGGACCGAAGATCCGTATCAGCCGGTTCGCCAAGGGCGCGGTCATGCTGCACGAGGGCGATGCGTTCATCCTCGATCTCGACTGCCCGGTCGATGGCGGTGATCAGACACGCGTCGGCGTCACCTATCAATCGCTGGTCGACGACCTGTCGCGTGGCGACACCCTGTTGCTCGATGACGGCGCGGTGGTACTGTGGGTCGAGGAGGTCACCGATCGTCAGGTGCATGCGCGCGTCACGGTGGGTGGCAAACTTTCCGACAACAAAGGTATCAACAAGCTGGGTGGCGGCCTGTCCGCGCCGGCCCTGACGGACAAGGATCGCAAGGACATCGAGTTTGCCGCGTCCATCGAGGCGGACTACGTGGCGGTCTCCTTCGTCCGCTCCGCGGAGGATGTCAACGAGGCGCGCGATCTGCTGCGCCAGCATGGCGGGCATGGTGGAATCGTATCCAAGATCGAGCGTGCCGAGGCACTGGGCGTCATCGACGAGATCGTCAAGGCATCCGATGTAATTATGGTCGCGCGAGGCGACCTCGGGGTCGAGGTCGGCGACGCTGAATTGCCGGCGATCCAGAAGACGCTTATTCGGACCGCGCGCGAGCTGAACAAGGTGGTCATCACCGCGACGCAGATGATGCAATCGATGATCAGCAGCCCGATTCCGACCCGCGCCGAGGTGTTCGACGTGGCGAATGCGGTGCTCGATGGCACCGACGCGGTGATGCTGTCGGCCGAAACCGCCGCCGGTCAGTACCCGGCGAAGGCCGTCGAGGCGATGAGCCGGGTGTGTCTCGAAGCCGAGAAGCAATCCGAGGCGCGTGTCTCGCACCATCGCCTGGACTCACAGTTCGACGAGGTCGACGAAGCCGTGGCGATGGCGGCCATGTACACCGCCAACCATCTGGCCATCGCGGCGATCGCCGCGTTGACCGAGTCCGGCAAGACCGCGCAATGGATGTCGCGCATCAGCTCCGGGATACCGATCTTCGCGCTGACGCGGCACGTGGCGACACGCCGCAAGGTGACTCTGTACCGCGGCGTCTGCCCGGTGAGCTTCGATATCACCGATGTCGAAGCCATCTACGCGGTCGGCGAGGCCGTCGAGGAGCTGCTGCGGCGCGGCGCGGTGCGCAACGGCGACTTGGTGCTGGTCACCAAGGGCGATATCGACGGCGTGGCGGGCAGCACCAACGTGATGCGCATCGTGCGTGTCGGCGAGCATGTGCCCGCGCCCTGAGCGGCGACTATTGAGGTTGATTTGTAGCTATTCAGCATGGTCGTCTAAAACATGGGTAATTGCTCAGATCACCGCTGAAATGCGTCAGATCAAGGCAAAAAATGTGATCGTTACAGGGATGTAACTTATTAGGGCAATGCAGGAGCAATTGCCGGGTTTACAAGTGTAAATGACCATTTTTGAACGCAGAGATGGCGCATTTCAGCGGTTAGCTGAGTAGTTACGTTGATTTTAATGCAATCCTCCACGCCTTTGTTGGCTGGAATGATTGTACTTTTCTATTGAGCGATGATTCGAGGAGAGACCAATGGCTCTTATTTCCATGCGTCAACTGCTGGACTATGCGGCAGAACACGGCTTTGGCATGCCGGCATTCAATGTCAACAATATGGAGCAGGTGCATGCCATCATGCAGGCTGCCGATGAAACCAACAGCCCGGTTATCATGCAGGGTTCCGCCGGCGCGCGTTCCTATGCCGGCGAGCCGTTCCTGCGTCACCTGATTACCGCGGCCACCGAGATGTACCCGCATATTCCTGTCGTTATGCATCAGGATCATGGCTCCGAGCCGGCGGTATGCCTGCGCTCCATCCAGTCCGGCTTCACCTCGGTGATGATGGACGGCTCGTTGATGGCGGACATGAAAACACCAGCCTCTTTTGAGTATAACGTCGACACCACCCGCGAAGTGGTCAAGATGGCGCATGCCGGCGGTGTTTCCGTCGAGGGTGAACTGGGCTGCCTGGGGTCGCTGGAGACCGGCGAGATGGGTGAGGAAGACGGTCACGGCGCGGAAGGTAAACTGGACATGGATCAGTTGCTGACCGATCCGGAAGAAGCCGCGACCTTCGTCAAGCAGACCGGCGTGGACGCGCTGGCGATCGCGATCGGCACCTCGCACGGCGCCTACAAGTTCACCAAGGAACCGACCGGCGACATCCTGCGCATCGACCGCATCAAGGAGATCCACGCGCGTATTCCGGATACTCACCTGGTGATGCACGGTTCCTCTTCCGTTCCGCAAGAATGGCTGGAGATCATCAACAACTACGGTGGCGACATGGGGCAGACCTATGGCGTGCCGGTCGAAGAGATCCAGGAAGGCATCAAGCACGGTGTGCGCAAGGTCAATATCGACACCGACCTGCGCATGGCCTCCACCGGCGCGATCCGCAAGCACCTTCAGGAGAACCCGTCGAACTTCGATCCGCGCAAGTTTCTAAAGGCTTCCACTGAAGCGATGAAGGCGATCTGCAAGGCACGTTACGAAGCGTTTGGTTGCGCGGGTCATGCCTCCAAGATCACGCCGGAGTCACTGGAAGTGATGTACAAGCGCTATGAGTCTGGCGCGCTGGACCCGAAGGTCAACTGATCCCGCCACGGGACTCCACGTCAAAAAAAGCCCGCGTGATGCGGGCTTTTTTATGTCTGCCAGCTCGGCCGCCGGGCTATCTTTCACGGTATTTCTTCGCGATCCAGTAGTCCAGGCTGACATAACGACCAGCGCCGATAAAGAACAGCGTCAACAGCATGATGAAATAGGTGGCGGCGAACTCGATACCGTTGTTCAACACGACGAACTCGCCATTCTGGGTCAACCAATCGTAGTTACCGTACTGTTGCAGGATCTCCTTGGCCTTGTCCAGTCTTTCCATCGCGCCAGCCGTGCGTTCGGTGACAAACGGGCCGCTGGGTTCCGCGACGGCAAGCCAGCCGTTCGGCCAATGCACCGTGACGATGGCGACGATCATCGTAACCATCAGCGGTATGGATATCCAGCGTACCGCCAGTCCGATCACCAGCAGGATGGCGCCGCCGGTCTCGGTCAATGCGGCGGCCCAGGCGAGCACCTCGGGATAGGGCAGGCCGAGACCCCAGTCCGGGTTGCCGAACCAGTCGATTATGCTGTCCATGTCGCTGAGTTTCTTTGTTCCGGCCATCCAGAAGACCGGCGCCAGATACAGGCGCAAGGCCAGCGGCGCAAGGAAATCGAATGCGCGAAAGCTATCGAGAATGTTCTGGAGTTTGTTGAGTAATCTGATCATGCTGGCTGCTGCCCCTTATTGCTGTTGAGACTCCCGTCGGCAACGACAGACCGCTGTGCTCTGGCGTCAGGGCGGGAGTGTTCCGCTGATGATATGTCGTTGACGTAGATCGGTGAGAATCCCCAAACCGAAGGTTACGATCTGCTCCGGCTCGGGATGCCGCAAGGCTTCGGCCAGACGCTTCAGCACAGAAAGACCAGACAATCCGGGGTTTTCTTGCAGCAGTTCGACAAGTTGCGCCGTGGCGGCGTTGATTTCGAGAAAATGTACCGCTTCGTCGCGGCCGCGATAGACCAGCAGGAAGCTGGGCTGGGCCGGCGTCTCGCGGGGTTGATGGTCCGGGCCGATGCGGTGAACGGGAAAGCGGTAGCTCAGGTTGCGCGCCAACGGCGAAACGATGGGGTGTTCCGACAGCAGGTCGCCGTTTGGGTCGAGTCCTTCGGGTGGCTCCGGTTCAGAGGCGATGGACAGGTCGAGCTCTACCCTTTCGTAATGCGCCAACTCGTACAGAAACGCCGGATCGGGTGTCTCCGGAATACGTTCGTGTTTCAGGTAGTCGAGAAACTCCACGCCGATCTCGGTGAAATACGGTGACTGGCAACGGTGCTTGATCAGAAAGTCCCTGATCATCGACTCCCAGGGTTCATCCGCGACGATGCTACGCAGCACGGGGAAGTTGCCACTCAGAAAGTTTTCGATGTTGTTGAAGAACAACTCGCGGTAGACGGCCATGCGCCGGTCTTCGAGGCCCGGTGGTGGCGCCTGTCGCTCGGGATCACGGATATGCCCGGCGAAGGCATACTGGGCCTGGATGAACTCAGGCCGGGATGCGCTGTTTTCCGGCGTGCTCATGCGGACTCCATTTGGTTTGCAGGGTGACGATGGTGTCCACCTCGCCGAGCAGTGTTGCCAGCGGCGGGATATTGAAGTCGCGTTCCAACAGGGTGGGGAAGACGCCGAAGGCCTCGTAGGCGGTTTCCAGCAACCGCCAGACCGGGCCGATGACATCCGCGCCATGCGTGTCGATGCACAGATCCTCGGCCTCGACATGATGGCCGGCGATATGCGCGTACAGGATGCGTTCGGCCGGTAGCGCTTTCAGAAATGTCTCGGCGTCATAGCCGTGGTTGATGCTGTTGACGTGAATGTTGTTGATATCCAGATGCAGATCGCAATCGGCCTCGCGGATGACCGCGTTGATGAAGTCGATCTCGCGCATCTGTTGCAGTGGCGCGGCATAGTACGAGACGTTTTCCATCGCGATGCGCTGTTCGAGAATATCCTGGACCCGGCGAATACGCGCGGCGACATAGTGCACGGCTTCCTCGGTGAACGGGATGGGCATCAGGTCGTAGAGGTGGCCGTCGTCGGAGCAATAGCTGAGATGCTCGGTATAGCAGCGGATATCGTGCTCCTTCAGGAACACCTTCAATCGCTTGAGAAAGTCGGTATCCAGCGGGGCGGGGCTGCCGATCGACAACGACAGGCCGTGGGCGACGAACGGGAATTGTTCGGTCAGGCGTCGAAAGCGTCGCCCCATCCGGCCATCGACGGGTAGCCAGTTCTCTGGCGCAATCTCGTAGAAATCGACTTGCGCGGGCGGCTCCTCGGCAAGCGAGTCGAGAAACTCGCGTCGCAAGCCGAGTCCGGCGCCATGAACAGGATAATGGGCGTGGTTGTTCATGGTGACGATAGCCGGTTTACTTCTTCATGCCACCGCACTTGCCTTCCATCGCGCCCTTGGCCTTGGCTTTCATGCCGGCGCCGCACTTGCCTTCCATCGCGCCTTTAGCCTTGTTGCCCATGGAGCCGCCGCACTTGCCTTCCATCGCGCCTTTGGCCTTGTTGCCCATGGAGCCGCCGCACTTGCCTTCCATCGCGCCTTTAGCCTTGTTGCCCATGGAACCGCCGCACTTGCCTTCCATCGCGCCCTTGGCCTTGTTGCCCATGGAACCGCCACACTTGCCTTCCATCGCGCCTTTAGCCTTGTTGCCCATGG
>JALULB010000376.1 GCA_027041035.1 Sedimenticola sp.
TACATAGGAGTCGCCGAAGAAGGAGTAGCCGCGCACCACGCGCGCGCCGGGCACCGACAACAGGGTGCTGGAGAGCGGATAGGTGACCTGGTCCTCGATGACCCGGGGCGACTGCCCCGGCCACGAAGTGCGCACGATGACCTGCGCGTCGCTCAGGTCGGGGATCGCATCCAGTGGTGTCTGGCCCAGCGCCACCCAGCCCCAGACCGCCAGCACCAGGGTGAAGATCACCACCAGCGCGCGATTGCGCAGCGACCACAGGATCAGCCGCGCCGGCACGGAATCATTCGTCGTCATGGACCGAGACACGCCGTAACGCGGCGCGCAGGCTGGATTCTGAATCGATCAGAAACTGACCGGAAACGACCACCTTGTCGCCCTCGCGCAGACCGGAGAGGATCTCGACGCGGCTGGCGCCCCACTGACCGGTCTCTACCTCGACGGGTTTGAAACGGCCCTCGCCGAGCGCGCAGATGACGATATCACGTTCACCGGTTGGCATCACCGCCTCGCGCGGAATCAGCAACAGGTTCTCTCGCGGTCGGTCATGCACGTGCACATCGACAAACATGTTCGGCAGCAACTCGCCGTCGGGATTCGCCAGCGACAGTCGCGCGCGCAGGGTGCGCGCCGTCGGGTCGACGCGCGGATAGATGAATTCGATCTCGCCATGCCAGCGCTTGCCGGGCACGGCCGGCGCGCTGACCTCGACCTTCAGCCCCTCGTGTATCCAACCGGCCTGCTGCTCGAAGACATCGATCATCACCCACAGGCGGCTCAGATCGACGATAGTGAACAGGACATCCGGCGGTTCGACATAGGCGCCTTCGCGCACCCCGAGGCGGGTGATCACGCCACCCTGTGGCGGCATGATCGGCACGGTGTTCTGCGGCAGGCGATGCTTCTCGATGCGCATGATCGCCATCTCGGAGACATGCAGCATGCGCAGATTGTCGCGCAACTGCTTGACCCTGGCGTCGGCCTTGCGCTTCTCCTCCGGATCGAAGGCGGCCAGCGCCGCGTTCTCCAACGCCTGGATGAACTCGGTCTGCGCTTGCAGCAGATAGGGTGAATAGAAATCCGCGAGCACATCGTGGCGATCGACCTCCACGCCGTCGGTGCGGAAATACAGGGTATCGATCCAGCCGGCGGTGCGCGGATGGATCTCGATGATACGGTCCTCGTCCCAGGTCAACGTGCCCTGGGTGTGGATCTCGCGCGCCAGCGAACCGCGTTCGACCGGCGCGACACGCAGGTTCATCTGCTGGATGACCTGTCTTGGCAGCGTGACTACCGGCGCGTCATCAACCGAATGTTCATGCCCGTGCTTCTCTTCCCCGGTATGCGTTTCGACCAGGTCCATGCCGCAGATCGGGCAGTGGTCTGGGTTGTCGCGCACGATTTGCGGGTGCATCGGACAGACATAGTGGCGCGTGTCCCCGGCCGATACAATCGGCAGCAGTTCTTCTTCCGGTTCATGCGATCCGCAAGCGCACAACAGCGGCGCCACGCATAGCATCAGCAAGACGGCACGCGACATGATCATGGCACGCATGGACATTCCAAACTCCAGAAAAATCATGCATTCTCCGGGTTAAAAAAAGGGCCGCTCTCGCGGCCCCGGTTATTACAGAGATAACAAGCCGAGTGATCAGAACACGCTGATCGGGCAGTCGGTACCCGCGTTACCCACGCAGAACGGCAACATCATCTCGTTGTCTTCGTGTTCCAGGATATGGCAATGCCAGACGTACAGGCCGGGGATATCGAACTGCGCCTTGAAGCGGGTGATCTCACCCGGGTAGGCGATGACGGTATCCTTCCAGCCCAACTCGGTGGCTTCGGGCGGACGTACCACACCGGTGACGATGTCTTCCCGGTCGA
>JALULB010000377.1 GCA_027041035.1 Sedimenticola sp.
CCAACACAGCCTGAACCAAATACCCCCTTGACGATCTCAAGGTATCTCGCTAGCCTACAGCCAATATCCGCATTCAGAAGACGGATATAGAAGGCCACCCAGAAATTGCGAAGCGCTCCTCGCGATAGCCATAGCAGGCGCCAACAAAGGCCATCAGGAGCAGTTACAACCGATTAGAGGAACAGCCCGACTGTTCCCACATGGGGGGTTGCGTAACATGCTTACACTGGGTTGCCTGTACAGCCTTGTTTCAACGAAGCAGCACGCTTCGTTGGCCTGCATTGCCACCTTCCCCGCTTCAAAGCACGGCCCCCAACGGACTGATCACCCCATTTCCTCCCCGCTGGAGAACATGCGTATAGATCTGCGTCGTGCGCAGATCCTTGTGACCCAACTGCTCCTGCACCGTGCGGATATCCATTCCGCGTTCGAGGAGATGGGTTGCAAAGCTATGGCGAAAGGTATGGCAGCTCGCCCGTTTCTGAATGCCGGCGCGACGGATCGCGCGTTTGACCGCCCGCTGAACAGACTGCTCGCCAAAATGGTGCCGCCGCTCAACCCCAGTGAACGGATCAATACTCCTCGCCCCAGCCGGAAACACGTACTGCCAGCCCCACTGTCTGGCCGCATTCGGGTACTTGCGCGCCAGCGCAAAAGGCAACGACACTTCGCCAAAGCCCTCGGCCAGATCTTCCTCGTGCAGCCGCTTCACCACCTGAAGATGGTCCCGCAGTGGCTCGATCAACGCATCCGCCAGCGTCACCACCCGATCCTTGTTGCCCTTGCCGCTTCGCACCACAATCGCCCGATGCGAAAAATCGATATCGTTCACGCGCAAGCGAACCGCCTCCATCAGCCGCAATCCAGAGCCGTACATCAGACAAGCCGCGAGCCAGTGAACACCATCGAGGCAGGAAAGAACCGCCCTCACCTCCTCAACAGTAAGCACCACCGGAACCCGCTGCGGCTGACGCGCCCGAACCGCCGATATCCCCTCAAGCTCGCGCTCCAGAACATGACGATACAGAAACACCAGCGCATTGAGCGCCTGATTCTGCGTGCTTGCCGATACCCTGCGCTCAACTGCCAGATACGTCAGAAACTGCGTTACCTCTTCAGCACCCATCTCCGAAGGATGCCGCTTGCCATGATAGAGAATGAACCGCTTGACCCACTGGATATAGGTCTTCTCCGTACTGTAACTGTAATGTCGAACACGTATGGCATCGCGCACCGACTCGAGAAACGGAGACCTGCTTCTACCCATGCTACCCCTCGACAGATGTACATATTATCACCTATGACAGAGGGCGGAAGCAAAAGTTTCAGGGGCATACGCCAAACCGACGTATACCTCCTGAATCTTGACGTATATCAACGAGATTCTGTACTGTAGATGGGCCTCCATACCCGCATAGAAACAAGGCTCACCGGTGGACATGGAACCGACCGAGGAAGCGACCGCTATACGTCAATTCAATATCCGGGTATACGTCGAGAGGTGACGTATACTAACTGTTGAACAAGCGCGTTCGAGATTAAACTCTACGAATTCCAAATAGCCGCTACTATTTTACTGATGACGACCTCGTAGCCTGACTCAATACCCAAGCACCGTCCGTTTGAACAGGCCCGATCTGGCGGTAAGCCGCTTCGATTTTCCTTTTGTTTAGCGCCTTGAATATCAGGCGTAGCGTTGTGGTGGCGGCGCCGATGAGCAACCTTGTTGGGTGGCGGCTGTTTTTCAGTTTATCTTGTAGCGAGGTGAGGCGACCGGTTGGCGCCTTGGCGTTGTCCGAGCGCTGATGCCGTGCATTGAACTGGCGGATCTGTTCGTTCTGCCAGCGGATGCGGCCGAGGTAGCGGAAGTAGTCTTC
>JALULB010000378.1:0-3591 GCA_027041035.1 Sedimenticola sp.
GTTCAACGCGCCGGCGAGAACCACGCCGACCCGGAACACAATCTGCTCGACATCCGCATATGAGCCAGGCACCCAGCAGGCCGCGCCCGCTCGCCGTCGCGTTGAACTACGCCGGCCGGGGCGCGCCACGCGTCACGGCAAAGGGCGAGTACCGCCTCGCCGAGCATATCGTCGAACTGGCCCGCGAACATGGCGTGCCGCTGCGCCACGACGCCGAGCTGAGCGCCATGCTGGCGCAACTGCCGCTCGCCGGCGAGGTGCCGGAACCGCTGTACCGCGCGGTTGCCGAGGTGATCGCCTTCGCCTATCGGCTGCGCGGCATGACGCCGGACGACGGCGTCACTCGACCGGCTGGATCAAGCGCTTCATCGTCCTGACCGCTTCCTCGAAACCGGTGAACAACGCACGCGAAACGATGCTGTGGCCGATATTCAGCTCGCGCACGCCATCGATGGCGGCAACGCGTCGCACATTGTGGTAGTCCAGTCCATGCCCGGCGTTCACCTGCAAGCCGATATTCCGCGCATGCGCCACCGCTTCGCGGACATGCAGGAACGCCAGTTCGACCTCTTCCGGCGTGCTGGCATCGGCGTAGTGCCCGGTATGGATCTCGACCACCGGCGCGCCCACCGCCACGGCGGCATCCAGCTGGCGCCGGTTCGGGTCGACGAACAATGACACACGGATGCCGACCTCGGCCAGCGAGGCACAGTAATCCAGCAATCTCGGCTGCTGGGACAACACGTCCAGGCCGCCCTCGGTGGTCAGCTCCTCGCGATTCTCCGGCACCAGGCAGCAGTCCGCCGGGCGGATGATGCGGGCGATCTGTTGCATCTCGTCGGTCGCCGCCATCTCCAGATTCATGCGCGTCTGCAAGCCCAGCTCGAACATCTCGACATCGCGTTCCTGGATATGCCGGCGGTCCTCGCGCAGGTGCAGGGTGATCAGATCCGCGCCGGCCTGTTCCGCCAGCAACGCGGCCTGAAACGGTTCCGGGTAGCGCGTGCCGCGCGCCTGGCGCAGGGTGGCGACATGATCGATATTGACGCCCAACAGTCTTTCGTATGCCATCTATCCTCTTCCTGGTCTCGATTATCGGTTATGCCCGAACAGCTCGCGGCTCTTCAGCGGCCTGCCATCCAGATGATACCCGAGAATCCGGCGCAGCAGGCGCTTTGCCTCGCCGCGCGCCTCGGCGTCGGCGAACTCGCCGCGTCCCAGGCCCAACAGGGTGCGGCCGCGACAGGCGCCGGCGGTCCCGGCCTTGCAGGCCAGCGCGCCGGCACCGCTGCTGAACAGGTAGTGGCCCTCGTCGACCAGGGGTTCGCCATTCAGGGTGGTTTCAAGATTCACGCGGTGACCGAGCTGGTCGAGCAGGCCCAGCTCGAAACGCCGCAGCGCGAGCTCGATATCATCGTTATCCGAAAGGGCGACGAGGGTCTGCTGATAGAAACCGAACAGCCCGGCATGGGCATCGTCGCGCGGCAACAGGCGTGCCAGCAGTTCGTTGATGTAGAAGCCGCAGTAGAGACGCGATCCGTCCAGCGCGATGCGGCTGCTGCTGGCCTCGCCGGCGCGTTCGAAACGCCGCAGGGTTTTCACCTCGCCGTTGCCCGACCAGTCGACCTGCAAGGGAGAGAAGGGCTGCAACAGGCCGCTGGCGCCGCGTTTCGCCGCCCGCGCGCCCTTGGCGATCGCCGGGAATCGGCCATGGTTCAGCGAGAAGATGTCGACCAACAGGCTGGTATTGCCGTATGCGCGGCGATGCAGCAGGTAGGCGACATCGGAGCGGATCGGCATCAGCCGTCTTCGCGGTAACCCAGGCTGGCCAGGGCTTTCTCGTCGGCCGACCAGCTCTTGTTGACCTTCACCCAGACGCGCAGGAACACCTTCTTGCCGAAAAGCTTTTCCATCGCCAGGCGCGCACGCCGGCTGGCCTCCTTCATCGCCGCCCCGCCCTTGCCGATCAGGATCGCCTTCTGGCTGGCCTTCTCGACGCTGACCAGGGCAAAGATGCGCAACAGCTCGCCCTGCTCCTCGAACTTCTCGATCTCCACGGTCAGGGCATACGGCAGTTCCTTGTCGTACAGTCGGGTCAGTTGCTCACGCACCAGTTCGGCGGCGAGAAAGCGTGACGAGCGATCGGTGAGCTGATCGTCGGGGTAGATGTTCTCGCCTTCCGGCAACAGCGGCAACAGGGCGCGCTCTACCTCGTCGACATGCTGCCCGTGGCGCGCCGACACCGGGATGATCGCCTGGAAGGACAAGCGCTCGCCGAGGCTGGCAAGAAACGGCAGCAGGCGGTTCTTGTCCTTCACCGTATCCACCTTGTTGACCACTGCCAGCAGCGGCACGTCGATTTCCCGCAACGCATCGGCGACGATCTGGTCCTCCGCCGTCCAGGCCAGGGCCTCGATGACGAACACCACGACATCCACCCCGGCGAGCACCGATTTCGCGGTACGGTTCAGATAACGGTTCATCGGCTGTTCGCCACGCCGGTGGATGCCCGGGGTATCCACGTAGATCAGCTGGGCGTTCGGCAGGGTATTCACGCCGATGATGCTGTGCCGCGTGGTTTGCGGCTTGTGCGAGGTGATCGCCAGCTTCTGCCCGACAAGGCGGTTCAGCAGAGTGGACTTACCCACATTGGGACGACCGACGATGGCGACGTGGCCGCAGCGGTGAACCTCCACATTCGCATCCCCGTTCGATCCCACATGCTTCATAATTTCTTCACTTTCCCCATAAGAACAGCAATATCATACTGGTAGCGCTCTGATGTTACTGGTGTTCCCGAGGTATTTCGAAACCATGCATAGAAATCGCACCCTTCCGCCTTAAATACCTTCTTGACCGCATTCCGGAAATCATCAGTCGCCTTGGAAACATCAACTCCCGGAGGTGAATGAGTACTAAAAAAAGAAAGCGCCATCCCATAGTCCGCCTCATTATTGTGAATTGTGCGCTCCAAATCCTTCCCCGCTTTGCTGATACTTTCAACAAATGTATCCGAATAATCTTTCTTCTTATCATTCAACAAGTAAATCCAATCCATCTTTGCTTCAGCTACCACCTCTTTTCCTGCATAGTGAAAATAGAGATCTACCCGCCCCCTGCTTTTATCATCGCCTTTACCTTTCGTGGCACTGTATTCCTCAAGCGCCAAACCGTTGCATTTCCATATTGCTCCGGCAAGAGTCCCGATGCTTGCCCTCTCGTTATACGAATAGAGCGCATCTTCACAATCATATTCTTCAAGGTAATCCCGGTTTGTCCTTAACCACTGTGTTAATACAGGTTCCAGCCATTCAACTTCGCGTCTACAAAGGACCTCTGTTTCTAATCCAAACATCGTCTTTCCTCCAAATTCGTAATTCGACAACTAATCACCTAGTTTTTCCAACATCGCGGCGGCGGCGGCCTGCTCGGCCTTGCGCCGGTTGCCGCCGCTGGCGGTGACCGCGAGATCGAGCGTATCGATGCGGCATTCGACATGGAAAACCTGCTGGTGCTGCTTGCCGGTGACGCGCACGATGGCGTATTCCGGCACCTCGTGCTGGCGCGCCTGTAACCATTCCTGCAGGCGGG
>JALULB010000378.1:3601-6494 GCA_027041035.1 Sedimenticola sp.
CAAGCGCGGAGTCTGCGCCTGGGGGCCGAATCACTCGCCGGCCTGAAGCTGGAGCAGGATCAGAAAGATCCCAAGACCCGCCTTCAGCTATGGTTGCAGGCGGGTCTTGGGATCTTTCTGCTCCTGCTCCAGCTTCAGGCCGGCGAGTGATTCGGCCCACAGGCGCAGAATCAGCGCTTGCGAGGCGGCAAAGCCCTGGTCCTGGTAGCTGGCGCCGAGTATCGCCTCGACCGCGTCGGCCAGGATGGAATCGCGCGAATGCCCGCCGCTGCGCTGTTCGCCCTCGCCGAGGATCAGGTAGTCGCCGAGGGACAGCGCATGCGCGATCCCGGCGAGCGCCTCGCGTTTCACCAGCGAAGCGCGCAGGCGGCTCATCTGGCCCTCGCTGGCCCGGGGAAAGCGTTGGTAGAGCTGCTCGGCGATGACCATGCCGAGCACCGCGTCGCCGACGAACTCCAGACGCTCGTTGTTCGTCTTGCCGGCACTGCGATGGGTAAGGGCCTGCTGGAGCAGGTCGGGATCACGAAACCGGAAGCCGAGCTGCTTCTGCAACCTGTCCGCCGCCGGCATCAACGAAACGGGATATCCAGTTTGTCATCGAAGCTGACGATCACGTCGATGTTGCCGGTCATCTTCTTGCGCACTTCATAGGACATGTCGACGCTGAAACGGTCCGCGCGCTTCTTGATCTTGATGTTGCTGTTGTCGAAATCGTACACGCTGTTGATCGTCAGGCGGTGCTGGATCGCCTTGCGCAACTGGCGCACCGACTTGCTCTCCAGATCGGTTTCCGCGTCGAAGGAATGCAGCACCGATCGGATGCTGTAGTGCTCCATGTAGATCGGGCCGATCTTCAGCCCGAGGAAGACGAAGAAACCCAGGATCATCAGAATCGTCAACCAACCGAGGCCGGTCACGCCCCGTTGATAGCGCGCTGTCTTGTGCATAATCTCTACTCTATCGCCTTGCCGATGCGGCTCCAGTCGATCGGGAAGCCGTCTTTCTCGGTATCGAAGTTCATCCAGATAAACCGCGCCCGGCCAACCAGGTTCTCGTCGGGCACCGTGCCCCAGCAACGGCTGTCACTGCTGTTGTCGCGATTGTCGCCCATCGCGAAATAGCGGCCTTCCGGCACCTTGAACGGACCGTGGGCCAGCACGACGCAGCCATAGGGCAGGTTCGGCGCCATCTCCGAGGTCAGGATCGAGTGCTTGACGCCGTCCAGATCCTCGATGCTTTCGAGCTCACCAGTCGCGCGCTTGCCGCCTCCGACACCAGTATAACGCCCTATCGGCACCTGTTTCATTTCCTTGCCGTTGATATACAGCACCTTGTCACGGTACTCGATCACATCGCCCGGCAAACCGATGACGCGCTTGATGTAATCGACCGACGGGTCCACCGGATAGCGGAACACGAATACCTCGCCGCGCTTCGGCGAGCCGGTGTCGATGATCTTCTTGTTCAGCACCGGCAGACGGATGCCGTAGGCATTCTTGTCGACGACGATGAAATCACCGATGTCTAGCGTCGGCAGCATCGAGCCGGACGGGATGCGGAACGGCTCGAAGATGAACGAGCGCAGGATCAGCACGATCAGCAGGATCGGGAAGAACGACTTGGAGTAGTCGACGATCAACGGCGGCTTGGCCTGCTCTTCGTCCTTCGCCCGCGCCTTGCGTTTGGCGGCGAAGAACAGCGCGTCCGTCAACCAGATGAAACCGGTAATCGCGGTGCCGGCAACCAGCACCGTGGGTAGATCAAAATTCATGCTTCATGCTCGCTTATTGTGTTTCTGTCAATTGTCCTTGCCGACCCGCAATACCGCCAGAAAGGCGTCCTGCGGAATCTCCACCTTGCCGACCTGTTTCATGCGTTTCTTGCCGGCCTTCTGTTTCTCCAACAGCTTGCGCTTGCGCGAGGCGTCGCCGCCATAGCATTTCGCCGTGACGTTCTTACGCAATGCCTTCACCGTGGAGCGCGCGATGATGTGGCTGCCGATCGCCGCCTGGATGGCGACCTCGAACATCTGCCGCGGGATGATCTCCTTCATCTTGTCGGTCAGCTCGCGACCCCGGGATTGCGATACGTCACGATGCACGATGACCGACAAGGCATCGACACGCTCGCCGTTGATCAGGATGTCCAGCTTCACCAGCGGCGACGCCTGGAAGCGCTTGAACTCGTATTCGAAGGAGGCAAAACCCCGGCTCACCGACTTCAGGCGATCGAAGAAATCCAGCACCACCTCGCTCATCGGCATCTCGTAGACCAGCGATACCTGGCCACCGAGATACTGCATCTGCTTCTGCACACCGCGCTTCTCGATGCACAACCCCATCACCGCGCCGAGATAGTCCTGCGGCGACAGGATGGTCGCCTCGATGATCGGTTCGCGGATCTCGTCGATACGGCTCGGGTCGGGCAGCTCGGCCGGGTTCTCGATCTGAATCACCTCGCCGGAATTCAGCGCGACCTCGTAGATCACGGTCGGCGCGGTGGTGATCAGGTCGAGGCCGTATTCACGCTCCAGGCGCTCCTGGATGATCTCCATGTGCAGCATGCCGAGAAAGCCGCAGCGGAAGCCGAAGCCCAACGCGGTCGAGGTCTCCGGTTCGTAGTGCAGCGCGGCATCGTTCAGGCGCAGTTTCTGCAGGGCCTCGCGAAACGCCTCGTAGTCCTCGGTATTCACCGGATACAGGCCGGAGAACACGCGCGGGCGCATCTCCTCGAAACCCGGCAGCGGCTCGGCCGCCTTGTTGTCCGTCAGGGTGATGGTATCGCCGACCGGCACGCCGTCGATCTCCTTGATCCCGGCGATCAGGTAACCAACCTCGCCCGGGCCAAGGGAATCGGTCGGTGTGCGTTTTGGCGTGAACACGCCGACCTGATC
>JALULB010000379.1 GCA_027041035.1 Sedimenticola sp.
TTGTCGATCTGCGTGGCGTCGGCGAGCAGGACGGCACCGACAACGAGAGCTTCTGGCCGTCGTTCACCGACATCATGACGGTCATCGTGATGATCTTTCTGATCGCGATGGTCGTGCTGCTGATGCGCAACATGGAGCTGATCAACCAGTTGCGCTCGACCATGGAAGCCGAGCGCATGGCGGCCAATCTCGCCCGCGAGACCTCGGAGGAGAAAGAGAGCCTCGCGCTGAAGCTGATCGACGCCGAGAACAAGCTTTCGGTGCTGCGCATGGATCTGCTGAAGAAGGACGAGCAGAACCAACAACAGGCGCTGACGCTACAACAGCAGAGAAAGACCATCAGCAGCATCGACGCGGAGAAAAGCCGGTTGCTGCGTGAAACCACGCAACTCACCAAGACCCGTGACCGCCTGACGAGCGAACTCCAGCAGACCACGGCGGAATTGCACAGCACGGCCAGCGAACTCGCCCTCGCCCGCCAGGATCTGGATATCAAGATCAAGCAATTGAACGCGGCCACCCATCGCCTGGATACCATCCGGCAGGCACTCGACCAGCGGGAACAGCAGCTCGCGCGACAGCAGGCCGACCTGGAGAATGCCCGTCAGGCAATGAACCTGTCGGACAGCACGCTACGCCAGCTGCAAAACGAATACGGCTCGCTACAACGCAAGTACAACAAGCTGATCCGGCCGGCACGCTCGCCGCTGGGCAAGTATGTCGTCGAGGTACGCTATCTGAAGGTCGACGGCAAGGAGCGTATCGAGCTGAAGGCCGACAACAAACCCGGCTTCACCCCGGTCAACCGCGATGAGCTGTATGCCCGCCTCGCCCGCCTGAAGAAAGCGCACGACAACAAGCTCTATATCAAGGTCATCATCCCGGAGGACAGCGGGCTATCGTATTCGGAAGCATGGAAATTCACCACCCAACTGCATCGCCGCTACGACTACTACTTCCAGGAGCAAGCCAAGCCGGGTGAATGACGGCCAATCGCTACTGCTGCGCTGCTTCGCGCCGCTGGAGAACGCGCACAGCAGAATCCTGATTCTCGGCTCCATGCCCGGCGTCGCCTCGCTGCGTCGACAGCAGTATTACGCCCATCCACGCAATGCCTTCTGGCCGATCATGGCAGCGTTGTTCGGCATCGACAGGCATCAACCCTATGCCGAGCGCTGTGCCCGTCTGGTGGCCAGACGCGTCGCCCTGTGGGACGTGATGCAAGCCTGTCGGCGATCCGGCAGCCTGGACAGCGCGATCGAACGTGAATCCATCCAGGCAAACGATTTCCCTGCCTTCTTCCGCGCTCACCGCCACCTGAACGCGGTGTTCTTCAACGGTGGCACCGCCGAGCAGACCTTCCAGCGAGAGGTCGCGCGCCGGCACGCCGACGCCGACTGGCTGCCGGAAACCCGCATCCGTCTGCCTTCGACCAGCCCGGCGAACGCCCGCCTCACGCTCGACGACAAAACCGGGCATTGGCGGGTAATTCTCCAACATCTGTAAGCCAATCGCCGCCATGCACTGTGCTACAGTGGCGGCCCAAGCCACCCGCCGGAAAGCCCATGCCCACGACAGCCCGCTCTCTCGCCAATTACCAGTTGGTCGAAACCCGCTTGCAGGAGAAACTCGACAACGGCACGACACGCTGCAATCTGTGTCTGTGGCGATGTAAACTCGCGCATGGCCAGCGCGGCTTCTGTCAGGCGCATGTCAACCGCCATGGCACGCTGTACAACCTGTCCTACGGGATACTCTCGGCGATCGATGTCAACGCCATCGAAGAGAAACCGGTGAAACACTACCGGCCCGGCACCCGGGTGCTCTCGGTCGGCAGCTATGGTTGCAGTTTCCGCTGCGGCGGCTGTCACAACCTGGAAATCTCCTGGGGCGTCACCGCATTGGACGGACTCGCCAAGGGCGAATCCACCGAGGCTTTCGTGACCCCGCGAGAGTTGGTCGACGCCGCTCTACGCCAGCAGGTACAGGGCATTGCCTTCACCTACTCCGAACCCGCCGTGTGGCTGGAATACATCCTCGACGTATGCCTCCTCGCTCGCGATGCCGGGCTGTACACCGTCTACGTCACCAACAGCTTCGTCACCCACGAGGCGCTGGAACTGATCGCCCCATGGATCGACGTGTTGTGCAGCGACATCAAGAGCCTGCGCGACGATTTCTACAGGGACATCTGCCCGACCGCCAGCGTGCAACCGGTACTCGACTCGATCAAAAGGGCGCGACAACTCGGCATCCATGTCGAAACCCGCACCAACGTGATCCCGGGAAAGAACGATGATCCCGACGAACTGTATCGCATCGCCCGTTGGGTACGCGACAACCTCGGCGAGGACAGCCCCTGGCACATCACCCGCTTCTTCCCGGCCTATAAACTCAGCGACATTCCGGCAACCCCCGGCGAAACCCTGCGCATAGCCCACGAGCAAGCCCTCCGCGCCGGCCTGAAGCACGCCTATGTGTATGACGATACCGGCTGCGATTGCGCCAAGGAAAACCTGCCCATCCACGTCTACCTGGACAAGGACGCCGGCGAGCTGCACCAGGTGAAGAAATGCTCCGCCTCCTGCTGTGGAGACGAAGGCATCGTACTGAAAAAATACGAAAGTCCCGACGCATCCTGAAACCGTGGATTTGCTATAATCCCCCGCTAGTTTTCAACCACACCCAGGCGGAACGACCCATGACCCGAATCGTGAATTGTGTAGTGCTGAAGAAAGAGGCAGAAGGCTTGGACAAACCGCCCTACCCCGGCGAACTCGGCCTGCGCATCTATGACAACGTATCGAAGGAAGGCTGGACGAAATGGCAGGAACGTCTGGTAACACTGATCAACGAAAACGGTCTGAGCACCGCCGATCCGCGCAACCTCGAAACCATCGAAAAACACATGCTCGGCTTCTTCTTCGACGAAGGCGACTACGGACAGGCACCGGCCGGCTTTCAGGAGGGCGGCGGCGGCAAGAAATAGGCCGGCTCGGCGAGGCTTGTGCATCCATTCTCCAGAAACTTCGACGGCGCGCGGCACAATAGGGGTAAACCGACGATGCAGCGTAACTACCCGCCCAATGGACGAACGCTCCACCAGGGAGGGTGGAGCTGGACGCTGAGACGAAACATGGAATGCGCAGTCGCAGCGCCGTCGTCGAGCCTATAGGGATGTATTGACGGCGTTTTCCGGAAGAAACAGCCAATAGCAGTGACGACTCCGGCAGTGCGCGAGTAGTTACGATACAGCTTCACTATGAGGCTATTGTGGACGTTTATCCCACCGCCGTATCAGATATTGTAAGCAGAAGGCCGCATGGATCCATTGTCAGCGCTATTTTCTTCGTACCTCGACATGGTTACGAATATCACATATACACGCGTTACAGATATGATGGGAACCGAAGTCACTGCGCTAGCGGTGGAACACAAAGGTATTCTCATCCCCTATTCCTATCAAATATGGAGAATAAAGGATGACTCTGTTTGCGCCTCCTATGCCGACGATATGGCAACATACTCAAAGTGCACCATCGCCGCGAGAAACCTGTTCAGTGACACATGCAAATACCTTCAGAGAGCAAAACCAAACCATTGGAAAAAGAAGAAACTGAAAAACATGTATTGCAACGCAGCAATAAGCTATCAGCCCACGATTGCCGCTCTCCAGTGGTCTCATGACGTACCTGCCCTGGAGAGCGCCCGCTTCGAATGCAACATGGCCACAGCGGAACTCATGGGTAGCAATGATCCCAAGCTGAAGAAAAAGAAACAAAAGGTCTGTAGCAAGTATCGTAAACTTCAACATAAGGCTAACCAATAGGATTCCAAGCAAGACAGGGAATCATGGGTTATGCCACGGAAATTTCCTGGCTCAGGTGAAACCAGGCAATCACCAAACATGCTCGCGTAGCCTCCCACCGGCCAAACGAGTCCAACCTGAACCACTCTTATAAACGCTTCTCCAACACCTGACGAATCTCGTCATCGAGCAACCGGATCGGGTTAGTGCGCATGCTGCTGCCTCGGGAATGATTGATCACGTGCGCCAGGCCATCGCGCTTGACACCGAACGCGGACAGGCGCGGCAGACGCAAATGCGCTGTCCAGTCGGTTAGCAGTTCGATGAGTTTCTCCCAGGCGAGTCCCTTCTCGCGCCAGCGTTTCCGCCAGAGTATCTCACTGACGCGCGCATAGCGGTCCAATGCCGGATTCTCCGGTTCGCGTTCAAGCATGCTGAGGATGTTGCGCTCGGTCGCCGCCGCCAGCAGGGTCCCGCAGACCACGCCGTGTGGAATCGGGTAGAAGGCACCCATGGGCGCGGCCAGCCCGTGCACGGAACCCAGGCCGGTCTGCGCCAGGTTGATGCCGGAAAGCAACGAGGCGTAGGCCATGCGATCGCGCGCATCGGCATCCTCGCCACCGCTGTCATACAGCGGCAGAAGACCATCACGCGCGGCACGCAGGCCACTGACGCCCAGGGCATCGTTGAATGGGTTGGCTTTCAAGGATACATAGGACTCGATCAGCTGAGTCAGCGCATCCATGCCGTTCGCGGCGATCACCGTCGGCGGGCAGGTCGCGAGCAGGTCGGGATCGACGAAGGCGTGCTCGGCGACGAGCTGGTCGTCACGAAAGGATTTCTTGAAGCCATCGGTTCCGGAACGACTGAGCACGGCATTCTTGGTCGCTTCGCTGCCTGTCCCGGCCGTGGTCGGCACCGCGATAAACGGAACCGCCGGACCGATGTATTCACGCTCGGGCCCCACGCCTTCGAGATAGTCCATGACCGAATCGCCGACACGCAACAGGCCCGCGATCGCCTTGGCCGCGTCCAAGGCGCTGCCGCCGCCTATGCCGAGTACGACATCGATGGGTTCGTGCAGAAAACGCTGCACGGTACGGTCGACCAGTTCGGGGGAAGGCTCACCAACGACATTGACGCTATGCCAGACAAACTCCATCTCGGCGAACGCGGCCTCCAACTGCTCCCAGTGACGACTCGATGGAAACGAGTTCGCGCCGGTGACGAGCAGCACATGGCGACCATGGCTGGCTATGCATCGAGGGATATCAGAGAAAACGCCGCGTCCGAAATGGATGCGCGGCAGACGTGCGATAGCGAAGCCCTGAAAGGATGAAAGCATGGTGTGCCCCGGGCATCGGTAGAGAAATGGAGTAGGTTAAATCGGATATAAGCGGCTAGGAGGCTGTCCGAGAATAGCAGCCGTAGCGAGGGAAAGCTGATTTGAGCGGGATTTTTCCATGATTTGAGGCGAATAGTTGCGCTATTTAACGAGAATCAGGGGGGAATCCAGCCAAATTCAGCTTTTCCGCAGTAGGCTCTCTATTCTTGGACAGCCTCCTAGGACGCTTCGGCCTGCCCCAGTGACTGAAGGTAGGCATCCTTGACACGCTCGCGCAGCTCCTTACCGGGCTTGAAATGCGGAACGTATTTTCCTTCCAGCGTTACCGAATCACCGGTCTTCGGATTCCGGCCGACACGCGGCGGACGATAGTGCAGGGAGAAGCTGCCAAAACCACGGATCTCGATACGCTCGCCCGACGCCAGCGCCTGACTCATCTGCTCAACGAGATACTTCACCGCCAGTTCCACGTCGCGATAGGCGAGGTGACTCTGGGCGTTGGCAATGACCTCAATCAGTTCTGACTTTGTCATGCTGGTTAACCCATGCAGTTACATTGAATTCAGTGGGGAACGCCACCCGAGGCGTGGCTTTCGCCAGCCTCGGACAAGGGACGCGCGACGGCACGTGCCGCCGCGCGTCCCGGACGGTCACTCCGAATCGCCACCGCCGATCTGGCCTTTCAGGATATCACCGAGGGTAGCCGTGCCGGTAGAGGAATCCGCGCGGAACTCCTTCATCACCTTGCGTTCCTCGTCGAAGTCCTTCGCCTTGATCGACAAGGAGATGGAGCGGTTCTTGCGATCCACGCCGAGGAATTTCGCCTCGATGGGATCGCCCACCTTCAATACCATGCTGGCGTCCTCGACACGGTCACGCGACAGCTCGGAGGCGCGCAGATAGCCGTCGACACCCTCGGCAAGTTCGATAACCGCGCCCTTCGCGTCGACTTCCTTGACGGTACCGCTTACCGCGCTGCCCTTCTCGTGGGTCGCGACATAACTGGAGAACGGGTCCTTGTCGAGCTGCTTGACGCCCAGCGAGATGCGCTCGCGTTCCGGGTCGACCGCGAGTACGACCGTCTCGAGTTCGCTGCCCTTCTTGAATTCGCGCAGCAGCTCCTCGTCGGCGTCGTCCCAGGTGATGTCAGACATATGCACCAGGCCGTCGATGCCGCCTTCCAGACCGATGAAGATACCGAAATCGGTGATCGACTTGATCTTGCCGGTGACGTGATCGCCTTTCTTGAAGGTTTCGGCGAGGAGTGCCAGAGGGTTCTGCTGACACTGCTTGACGCCCAGCGAGATAC
>JALULB010000380.1 GCA_027041035.1 Sedimenticola sp.
CATTAACATATCAATACTATTGACTCGAATTGCCTCGCTGTCCAGTGATGATCTGTCACGATTGGAAATGCGGCTGGTGTTTCGCTTTGGGCTTCAACAACAGATATGCAGATGCCGCGCCTAATCCGGCAGTGAATGCACAGATCAGAAACAACTTGGTGAAGCGATCCAATGGCCCGAAATCATGCGCGAGTGCCAAGCTCAGCAAAGCAACCCCGAGCACGAACCCGCCTTGACGCAGGATTGTCATGATGGCCGAGGCGGCCCCTGCCTGGTCTTGCGATACAGCGGCAATCAATGCCCCGGAAACTTGTGTTTGCATCGCGGCAGCGCCCGATCCGGCCAGCACCATACCCCCAATCGAGAAGCCGTAGCTGACGCGGTAAGCGCCGAGGGCTATGGTCAGGCAGCCGACGGCGACGAGCAGAAGGCCCGTGGAGAAGAACTTCGCCTCTGACCAGCGCGAAGCAAATCCCGTTACCCACAGTGGGACGAGAAACATTGGCAAAGTGAAGGCCAGCAGGACAAGGGCACTTTCCTGCGTCCCGATTTGAAACACTTCCTCCAGGTAAATCGGGATAAACACGATCAGCGACCAGTAACTGATGGCCAGGCAAAGGGGCACCAGGGCCAAGCCGTTGAATCTGGCATTGCGGAATATCTCGATCTGGATCGCGGGAGTTTCGGTCCGTCTTTCGATCCACACAAACGCACCCAGGAGAACTACGAGGATCAACAGTACTGGCGCGAGACCAATCTCCTTTCCCGCGATGCTCAGCCCGTTCAATGTCGACCAGGATGCGATGAACAGGAACGTACCAAAGGTCAGGATTCCAAGTAAATCTAGCGATTTGGTGACGCCGCTCATTCGTTCTTCCATACCGAACATGGCACCTGCCACGATCAGGAGACAGACCGGCACATTCACCAGGAAAATCCAGGCCCAGCCGAACTGGCTGGCGATCACTCCACCAAGACCCGGGCCTACAGCAAGGGCCGACCCGCTGATGACCCCCATGATTGCGAAGGCTTCGACGCGCTGTGCTTTCCTGGGGTATATGTGGCCCATTAGCGCGTAGCCTCCGCAGACGATGAAGGCCGCAGCACATCCCTGCAGTATTCGCCCCGATATCATCACGGTCAGGCTGTCGGCCGATGCGCAAATCACCGATGCAACAAGGAAGAACAATGTCCCGCAGATCAGGGCCAATTTGTTTCCGAAGCGGTCGGAAACCGCACCAGCCCCGATCAGGGCGACAGTGAAGGCCAAGCCATAGGCGTTGATGATCCAGATCGAGGTCGAGACGTCCAACGACAGATCGGCGCGAATGTCCGGCAGCGCCAAAGAGACGGCTGTCACGTCGAACGTGGCCATGAACGCCCCCAGTCCCATGATGGTTGCCGGCCAATACAGAAGCAGCTTCATGCACTTGTCCTTCTTCTGAACATGTTTTCCTCTGCTGCGCGCATTCCCCATCTCCCGAATATTATATCAATAGTATTGACTCATATGTACGGCATGTCTAGCCTCGAAGCGATCGACGCAACCGGGGAAGCACAAAAATGTTGGTGCCCTCGCGCAGAAAAAGGATACCGGCCGAGTGCTGCATAGGCCCCGCTGAGCGCCTCGACGCGCTCCGCCTCCTGCGGCGCTGGCGGCACCGCTGGCGCTCCCGCCGGGCGCTGGCCTCTCTGCTGGATCGCGACGACGGCGAATATCTGCTCGCGGATACGGGGCTCGACCGGGAGGCGGCCAGACACGAGAGCCGCAAACCGTTCTGGCAGGAATGAAAGAAAGGAAAGACCCATGCAGGAGCCGCAATACACCGCCGTCAACCTCGAAGAGAAGCTCGCGCTTTTCT
>JALULB010000381.1 GCA_027041035.1 Sedimenticola sp.
CGCGATACCGAAGTCGACGACCTTGGCCACGCCGTCGTCGGTGATGAATACGTTGCCCGGCTTGAAGTCGGAATGCACGATGCCCTGTTCGTGGGCATAGGCCAGCGCGCGACTCATTTGCAGGATGTATGCCAGCGCCTCGTCCTCCGGGAAGGGCTTGCCGTCGGCTTGCGCCAGCCGCTTGTCCAGTGGCTGGCCTTCGAGCAGCGCCATGGTCATGAAGATGCGTTCGCCATCGCGGTCGAAGTCGTACACCGTGACGATGTTCGGATGCGCCAGCTTCTGCGCCTTCTTCGCCTCGCGCTGTAGCGCGATGAAGGCATCCGGGTGGTGCTGGAAGTTTTCGCTGAGCACCTTGATGGCGACATAGGGTTCCTTGTCGCGGGCCTCCTCGCGGCGCAGGTCGCGCGCCTTGTAGACGACGCCCATCGCGCCCTGGCCGAGTACCGCCTCGATCACGAAGCGACCCTTCAATACCGAACCGATACCGAAATCCGCGTCGCCGGGTTGCAGTGGCGGGACGGCCGCCGGCGTGGTGAAGTGGCGGCTGCTCGTCGTCCGCGCGGTGGATGTGTGGGTCCGCACCACGGTGACCTCGTCGCTGTCGGTGGCGGGCGTTTCCAGCTTGCGCAACAGGAAATGGTAGGCGTCGGGACGCAGCACGCTGTGCTCCGCCACTTGGCGTATGTATGCGCCGATCGCCGGCGCCTGGGTGCTGTCCCGCTGGACCAGGCTCTGGACCTCGCTGCCCAGATCCTCTAGGGTCAGGTCGCCTCGCTGGTAGCGGTCGATCGCGTGCTGCAATACCTTCATGGGTATGCGTTCAGCCCGCCGGGACGAAGAAGAAGACACCGGCCTCGTGGCCGCTGTACTTGATCGGCGCATACTCCGGTCGCTGGCTGATGCCATACTCGGCCGCGCTCTGTTGCACCGTGCCGAAGAGGTTGTAATACAGCTTGTCCGCTTCGAGCACGTTCTTGTTGTCGGCCAGGGCATCGAGAAACGCCTTGGCGAACACCGAGTGGCCGCCATCGCCCTGGTCGAGCACCGGTTGCAGCCCGCCCGATGTCAGTACCGTGCGCGAGCGCGCCTTGGTCATCACCCGCAGCCATTCCAGCTTCTGACTGGTGGAGATATCCGGTGGCAGGCGGGCGATGGAGGTACGCGTCATCGCGCCGGAGTAGCAGGAGTCGGCGACCACCAGGATGTGCTTCGCCGACATGGTGTTGAGGATGTCGGTGATGGCGATATTGGATATCCAGTTCGCCGGGTTGTTCGGTCGCGCGTCGACCGGCAGCCAGTGACCGCGCGAATTCACCCGGTCCAGCTCGCCATGGCCGGCGTAGTAGATCAGGAAGTTGTCGTTTTCCTTCAGGTTCTCGCGCAGTTCGGCCAGCGCGGACAGGATGTCGAAGCGGTTGGCGTTCAGCAGCAGGGTGGTGCGGAAGCCGTATTTCTCCCGCAGCAGGGCCTCGGTATCGCGCGCGTCGCGGATCGCGGTCTCCAGCTTGGGGTAGTGTTCGTAATCGTTGTTGCCGATGATCAGCGCGTAGTAATCACCGAAGTCCACCTTGCCGCGCAGCAGCTGGGGACGCGCCTGGATGAAGCCCTCCGTGCTCAGCTTGTCCGGGGTGATGCGCGCGGTGCGCAGCTTGGGCTCCAGGTAGAACACGATACCCGCCTGGCGGCCTTTCCTGTCGATCGCGGCGATCTTTATCGAGACCCGCTGGCGGCCGACCTTGACATGATGCTGGAACAGGCCGTTGTCGTCGGTGGTCATCGGGATGCCGTTGAAGGTGAGCTTGCGCAGGCCGGCCTGCGCAAGCTCACCTTCAACGGCATCCCGATGACC
>JALULB010000382.1 GCA_027041035.1 Sedimenticola sp.
AAAAGCGAGTTCCGCGTGTGATTGTCGCAATGCACGCAGAACCTGCTCGGGTGTTTCCGCTTCCGCGAAGATGAAACCGAGATAGCTCGACGCCTTGGGAAGCACCTCTAACGCATGCCCGATGCGGGCGCTCAAACGCAGATCCGTGATGCTGGCCACGGCACGTGCCGAATGCACGCCATCGACGCGCCGCAACATACCCGCTTTCGGTGTCGGAATCATCATTACACCGGCGGCGGCGTCCTGTGTATTCAGCGCCAGCGGCGTGCCGAGCGCGCTGGCGAGCACGTGTTTTTCCAGGGGTTCCCGAAGCCCGGCGTCCAGCGCCCGGCTGCATTCTCCACCGATGGTGCGCCCGGCGACCTCCAGTATCCAGACCCGATCGTTGTCGACGCGCAATTCGGCATGTACCGGACCCTGAACGAGTCCATAAGCAGCGCAGGCAGCAGCAACGGTACTGGCAATAAGCTGTTGCGTGCTGGCCGGCAGCCTGGATGGCGTGATATAGCAGGTTTCCTCGAAATACGGGCCGATCAGCGGATCCGGTTTGTCGAAGATCGTGATCAGCCGATAGTCGCCCCGATGCAGAAAGCCCTCCACGGCAACCTCCTCGCCCGGGATATACTCCTCGGCAAGGATCACTCGGCGCTCGTCCTTGTCCGGTAAGGCGGCGATCAATCCGGCTATGATGTCGATCGCCGCCAGCGCGGCGCGTGAATCATCGACACGCTGGACACCGGTACTCGCCGACAGGCTGACCGGCTTGAACACCTGCGGCCAATCCAGACCAGCGAGTTGCGGAGCCAGTGGCTTTTCAAGCGAAATGACACGGAACCCGGGCACCGCCACGCCCGCCTCGGCCAGCCGTTGACGGGCAAGATCCTTGCGTCGCGTCAGCCGCGCCGATTCCGGGGAGTTGTGCGCCAGACCCAGCGATTCGGCTATCACGGCGGCGAGCTCGACCGTGGCGTCATCGGTCGCGACGATACCGGCGAAAGGTGCTTCGGCGTGCGCCGAACGCAGCGTTTCGATACTCCGTTCCCTAGCGGCGAAATCGATATGGATGCCGTTGGCGACCTCGTGCGTCAGCGAATGCCTTCCATCGGAAGCGACGACCAGTTCGATGCCCAGTTCCCTGGCGGCGTCGAGATAAGCGGCTATGCGATAGCTCTGTGGCGGGCTGAGCAGTAGCAGGCGGGGGAGCATGAGAGATAAGGCGGCATCCAGGTAACTACTCAGCTAACTGCTGAAATGCGCCAGCTCTGCGTTCAAAAATGGTCATTTACACTTGTAAACCGGCAATTGCTCCTGCATTGCCCTAATAAGTTACATCCCTGTAACGATCACATTTTTTGCCTTGATCTGACGCATTTCAGCGGCGATCTGAGCAGTTACCCTTTATTTGAGTTACTCGCTGAGTAGTTACGCATCCAGGCCGATAAAACAGCCTGGAGCCTGCCGGGACAGCCTACTGGTCAGCCGCAACCACCGCCGGCCGCGCCGCAAGTACCGCAGGTACCGCTGCCGCCCACGCTCTGAAAAACGTTGCGGAAGACAAAGCTGCGATTCAGACCCTGTTCCTGATAGTCGATCTCCACACCTTTCAGGAAATCCAGCGCGACGGCATCAACGAACACCTTCAAGCCTTCATCGGTAACCAGGGTGCAATCACGGTCATGCGACTCCTCGACAAAGGTCATGCCGTAGCTCATGCCGCCACAGCCTCCGCCCGAGACAAAGATACGCACGCCTTCGATGCCATCCTCCTGGTCTACCAGTTCCTTGAGCTGCGCGGCGGCATCGGGAGTCACTTTGACTTCATCATTAATCGTACTATCGAATTGAACGGCTGACATGGTAAAAACCTCTTGATAACTTGAGTCTGTGTTGATTGTAGCATCCGGCTAAAAATAACGCCCCAGGGTAACCTCCATATAGTCATCGCGATTGAAGGGGTAGAACAGATCCTTCTTCGGGACATCGAACCAGGCGCGTAACTGCAAGCTCAGCTTCCATGCATCGCCAAGCCGCCGACTGGCCTCGACATTGAACAAACTTCCGCCACCACTCAGGTCCTGGATGACGCCGGCGAGCAGTTCCGTGCTCTGTGCATCGTTCGCGGTCCAGCGCAGCCCCAGAAACAGATCGTTCTCGAACGGCGTCAGCGCGTTCTGCTGACGGTCGTCGTATTGATACTCGGCCAATATGCCAAGATCGCTCTGGCTGTCCCGGATGCCAACGAGGGTATACTCGAAACCACCGACAGCCGCGTTATAGGTATTCCCCTTGGCGCTATGATGAATGGCTTCGAGCTTCCACAGCCAGTCGCCCTTGGTGGCCTGCAAATCCAGGCTGGTTTGATCCATCTGCGGGTAGAACGGGATCAGCACCGGCGTATTGTCGTCATCCAGCCGCATCCGAAGCATCGGATCGCGACTTGTGCCGCGAAAATGCGCCAGCCCCAGGTCCCAATCGCCTATCGCTCGCGACCAGCGCACGGCAAAATCGAAGTGGTACTGGCCCGCGCTGGACTCATATTCCGCGCGGTGTGTATCGATCCGTGGTTCGGTGCGCAAACGACCACGGACACCCGGAAAGGTTCGCTCCCGAAACCAGGGCAGCAGGAAAAAATCGAGCGTCCCCCAATCCCGCTCCAGCGAGAACTTCACCATCGGCTGGCCGAGCTTTTGCTCGCCATCGGGGTTTTCGACCAGATCCGTCTGGTTGATGATGTCGACCAGGTGCGCCGACTCGGTGACACCCCAATAGACCTTGGTGATACCGGCGCGCACCTCCCAATCGTCGCCCGCCTTCAACCAGAACAGCTCGCGTATGTCGCCGTGGCTGCGCATCGGATCATGTTGATCCCAGCGCAGGAAAGGCTTGAAGGTGAAGCTCTGATTACCCTCGTCCCACTCGTGGTAAAACTCGATCTCGCCGGAAACGGACAGCGCGCTATCGACCTGGCGTTCGTCCATGGGGGATTGCCAGAAGCCGCGCCCCTCGAAGATCAGGTTTCCAGAGACCTCCGCCGCCGCGTCACCCATCACCAGGCCAAGCAAAACACCAGCCAAACTCGCGTACCGCATCATTTTCTACCTGGCTCGTTTAAGGCTGTTGCGCGTGAAATCGCGCTCGCCCAGTCCCTGCTGAAATGCATAGGATTTCCACGTAAGCAAGGTACTCTTGCCGGTCTGATGGTTCTGCATGAACATCTCGTCCGGTCGCCAATATTTCCCAAGGTATTGCTGATAGCCGCGCAGTTCCAGTGTCTTCAACAACTCATTCTTGCGGTCATAGAAGTCGATCTTCAGCGGGATGAAGCGTTCCTTGTCGATCAAGACCCGCTGCCGGGTATAGCCCGAGTTCGGATCCACCGGATCCCGCTCGTTGATGAACACCGGTATGCCACCCAAGTCGTCCTCTCCAATATATTGATAGGTGTATTTCTCGACCTCCTGGGATGCCAGATCCTCATAGGCGAACTCGCTACCCATGAAAGGACCGGATTTGTTCTTCGAGGAGATGCGTTTGACCCGCTTCAACGCCGGCAGATACAACCATTGGTCGTCCTGGCCGGTCTTGTGCGACCAGGTCAGTAGCGCGGTACCCTTGACATCGCGTGGTCTGTCGAAAATGATCAGGGTCTTGTCGCCATCGTCCGGCACTTCTAGGGAGCGCGAACGCATCTCGCGCAGACTGGTCTGCCCCTGCCGATTCTTCAGCAGCATGGTCATTTCGGCCTTTAGATCATGCCAGCCGGCATCCCGGTTATCCACCTCCCGGGCGATCTCCAGGCCGCGTTCCGATGCATCCAGGGCAACGGCGGTCAGTGGCGACACAAGCAACAACAACAGCAAGCCAAGGCTCGGCCGGGATAAATGACGACTAAACATTTTTCGAATCTCCAAATTTAATCAGCAATGGCGGCAGAAAGAAGAAATCCGCCAGTAACGCACAAGCGATGGTGATGGCTGTCAGCAGGCCCATGCCCGCGTTCAGCTGGAAGTGCGAGAACGCCAACACGCTGAAACCCAGTACCAGCACCACCGATGTCACCCAGAGCGCGGTGCCGACGGTCTTGAACGCATAGCGTACCGCCTGTTGCGCATCCAGCCCCTGCTCGCGGCGCGCCCGCAGGTATTTGCTCAGAAAGTGGACTGTGTCATCCACGACGATACCCAGCGTCATGCCCGAAACGATGGACAATGCCAAGCCTATCTGGCCGTTGAATATGCCCCACAGACCAAAGGCCATGGTAATGGGAACCAGGTTTGGCAGCAGACTCAGCAGCCCCAGACGCAATGAACGCAAGGCCACGATCAGGATAAAGCTGATCAACACCAATGCCACCGTGGTACCGGTCAGCATCGTCCGGATATTCCGTGAACCGATATGCGCGAACATCATCGAGGGACTCGAACCCACGGTCTGCATGTAGTCCGGCAGATTGGACTCCATCCATCGCTGGGCGCGTTGCTCAAGACTCAGCAATTGCTTTGTCGTCAAGGTTCGCAAGGTCACGCTCATTCGAGTCGCGGATTTGTCCACGTTGATCTGGTTGTTCAGATCCAGTCCAAAGGGCAACGAAAATTCGTACAACAGCAGGTACTGCGCCGACAGATCGCGCTGATCCGGCAAACGGTACCAGCTTTCATCGTCGCCATGCAGATTCTTGTTCAAGCGTTTCATCGTATCCGACAGCGTATTCACATGCAGGGTTTCCGGCTGCTGGCGATACCATTCCGCGAATTTAGCCAGGTAACGCAGATACTCCGGATCGGCGATACCCCCCGCTTCTTTTGCCGGCAGCGAATACTCTATCAGGTAGATACCGGTCAGATGTTCGGTGGCAAAATCGGTATCGGTACGAAACTGAATACTTCTATCGAAATAGGCGACGAACTGATCGTTCAGCTCGTTTCGCGGAATCATCGCGGCCAGGCCCAGCACCAGGAAACCCATGCCCCACAGCAGACGATTACGCTGCCGGATGACAAAATCAGCGAGCTTTTCCATGGTCCGACTACCGTCGGTTTCGCCAACCGTCGCTCTGATCGGCAGGATCTGCATCATAGCGGGCAACAAAATGATAGAGAGGAAGAAAGCAATGATCACGCCCGTTGCCGCCATATTCCCAAGGTCGCGAAACGGCGGCGCATCGCTGAAGTTCAGGCTCATGA
The DNA here is from genome assembly GCA_027041035.1 of Sedimenticola sp. Classification (GTDB taxonomy): domain Bacteria; phylum Pseudomonadota; class Gammaproteobacteria; order Chromatiales; family Chromatiaceae; genus JALSSX01. Next base: position 5,184 of record JALULB010000382.1, read on the forward strand.
AGCCGACCGCCGTGGTAATCGAGGTCAGGAACACCGGCCCCAGATTGATACGCATCGACTCCATCATCGCGGTTGCCCTGTCCATGCCCCTGCGCATTCCCTGCAGAAAGGTCGTCAGCAAGTGCACGCAATCGGCCACCGCCAAGGTCATGATGACCACCGGCACGCTGGTCGTCGGCGGCGAAAGCTTGATGCCGGCCCAACCCGTCAGACCCAGGGTTGCCACAATCGTCATCAGGATGATCAGGCCGGTTGTCAGGGTGCCGGGTATCGAACGCAGCATCAGGCCGATCAGTACCAGGATCAACAGAAACATCGCCGGGTAAAGCGTTTTCATATCCTGCTGCGATGCTTCCGGAAAGGCATTGTTCATGATGACCATGCCGGTCAGGTAGACATCGATGTTCGGAAACTTCTCCGTCAGTTGCCTGGCCAGATCACGTGCGTAGGCCGCCGCTTCCAGTACTTCGGTCGGCTTCTTCTCCTGCAACTGGATGGTGACGTTGACGCCAGTGTAGGCGCCATCCGGGGAAACCAGACGATTGCGCAGCAGGGGTTCGTTGACCGCGATGTGTTTCTTTTCCGCGAGTTGCGCATCCGTCAGCGTTGGCGCCTTTTCGACGAGATCCTCGACGATCAGATCATCCTCCTCGGCGCGCGTATGTTGAAAGTTACTGATCGAATCCACACGGATCGAGTACGGGATCTGCCAGGCCTCCTTGGTCAGCCATTCCACCGCCGCGAGATTCTCGCGCGTGAACACGTCACCGTTCTTCGGAGACAAGACAAACAGGATGTTATCGTTCTTCGTGTAGGTATTTTGTAACGCTTCGAATGCCTGTAGCTGCGGATTTTCCTTACTAAAGAACATTCTGTAATCGTTTTTGAAGGCGAGCTTGCGTACCCCGCTACCGGCGGCGGCAACCAGGATCAGGACAAGGACGACCGTCAACCAGGGACGTTTGATTATCGCCGCGAACAGCGGTTCAAGAGGCATGTGAATAATACTCCTGGCAACTACTCAGCGAGTAGATCAAATTAAAGGGTAACTGCTCAGATCGCCGCTGAAATGCGTCAGATCAAGGCAAAAAATGTGATTTTACACGTGTAAATGACCATTTTTGAACGCAGAGCTGGCGCATTTCAGCGGTTAGCTGAGCAGTTACGAACATTACAACATTCAGCAGGAGACGCAGCATGTCTGTTATCAAAATGACCGACCTTGATCTTTCCGGTAAGCGGGTAT
>JALULB010000383.1 GCA_027041035.1 Sedimenticola sp.
GGCCGACCCGCGCTATGCGAAACTGCTGCGTCAGCACCCCGGGCAGGCGTTCGGCGCGAACACGCCGGCGCGGGTCACGCCGGAGTTCGTGCGCGCGGAACTCGCCGCCGGTCGGGCGATCATTCCGGCGAATATCAACCACCCGGAGCTGGAGCCGATGATCATCGGGCGCAATTTTCGCGTCAAGATCAACACCAATATCGGCAATTCCGCCGTCAGTTCGTCGATCGCCGAGGAGGTCGAGAAGATGGCCTGGTCGGCGCGCTGGGGCGGCGATACGCTGATGGACCTGTCCACCGGCAAGAACATCCACGAAACCCGTGAGTGGATCCTGCGCAACTCGCCGATGCCGATCGGCACGGTGCCGATCTACCAGGCGCTGGAGAAGGTCGACGGCAAGGCCGAGGAGCTGACCTGGGAGATCTTCCGCGACACCCTGATCGAACAGGCCGAGCAGGGCGTGGACTACTTCACCATCCATGCCGGCGTGTTGTTGCGTTATGTGCCGCTGACCGCCGAGCGGGTCACCGGCATCGTCTCGCGCGGTGGCTCGATCATGGCGAAATGGTGCCTGGCGCACCATACGGAAAGCTTCCTGTACACCCATTTCGAGGACATCTGCGAGATCATGAAGGCCTATGACGTGTCCTTCAGTCTCGGTGACGGCCTGCGCCCCGGCTCGATCGCCGACGCCAACGACGCGGCCCAGTTCGGCGAGCTGGAGACCCTTGGCGAACTGACCAGGATCGCCTGGGAGCACGATGTGCAGGTGATGATCGAAGGTCCGGGGCATGTGCCGATGCAGATGATCAAGGAGAACATGGACAAGGAGCTGGCGGACTGCTTCGAGGCGCCGTTCTACACCCTCGGTCCGCTGACTACCGACATCGCGCCCGGCTACGATCACATCACCTCCGGCATCGGCGCGGCGAACATCGGTTGGTACGGCTGCGCGATGCTCTGTTATGTGACGCCCAAGGAGCACCTCGGCCTGCCGAACAAGGACGATGTCCGCGAGGGCATCATCACCTACAAGATCGCGGCCCACGCCGCCGACCTGGCAAAGGGACATCCCGGCGCGCAGGTGCGCGACAATGCGCTGTCGAAGGCGCGCTTCGAGTTCCGCTGGGAGGACCAGTTCAACCTCGGGCTGGATCCAGACAAGGCGCGTGAATACCACGATGAAACCCTGCCGAAGGATTCGGCCAAGGTGGCGCATTTCTGCTCGATGTGCGGTCCGCATTTCTGCTCGATGAAGATCTCACAGGATGTACGCGAGTACGCGGCCGGGAAGGGTATCGGCGATGTCGGCGTGGCGGTCGAGGTCGGCATGCGCGAGAAGGCCGAGGAATTCCGCGAGCGTGGCGCGGAGATCTACAAGAAGGTCTGATCGGCATACCGTCGGTCGCGTGGCTTGCCCCGGCGGTTTGTTTGGCAAGGTGTAACTACTCAGCTAACCGCTGAAATGCGCCAGCTCTGCGTTCAAAAATGGTCATTTACACTCGTAAACCGGCAATTGCTCCTGCATTGCCCTAACGTTCATGACGCGGGGCGGCGCCACCCCAGATCATGAAAATCAACAACTTAAGTGTATTTTCACATTAATAAGTTACATCCCTGTAACGATCATATTTTTTGCCTTGATCTGACGCATTTCAGCGGTGATCTGAGCAGTTACCCTTTATTTGATCTACTCGCTGAGTAGTTACGGCAAGGTGCTGAAAAAGGCCATGCATGGCCTTTTTCAGCCGTCGGCTAAAGGCTGCCCCAGGAGTTCTTGCGTCGCTGAAAGCGCAGGCGTGGCAGGATCAGTCCAATCAGTATCCCGCCCAGCGTCACCAATGCGCCGTTGAGCAGCCATTTCTGCGCGGTGGTGTTCGATAGCTCCTGGTTCTCCTGCTTCAACTCTTCGATCTGCTGGATCAGCGACACCTGTTTCTTGCGCAGCTCGTTGCGTTCGTTGCTGATGCGTACCGCGTTCGCCGAGGTGTGTCGCAATGCCTCCAGTTGCTTCGCCAGCTCGTCGCGTTCCCGTTGCAACTGTTGCCTGGCGCTGCTGAGTTCCGCATTCTCTGTCTGCAAGGTGGACAGGCGGGCAGCCAGTTTGTCCGGTTCCGCCTGTAGTTCGTCGAGACGCTTCTGCGCGACAGCCAGGCGCTCGCGCGCGCTGGGTTCATTCATCAACTGATGCAGCAACACATAGCCGGTCTTGCCGCTTTTCACGCGTACATGGGCATAACCGGTCTTCTTGTTGACGCCAAGTATCTCGACCGGGTAACCGCTGGGCAGACGACGCAGGATCTTGAAGCGCGAGCCTTCGCCGGCGCGCATCATGATCCTGGATTGATCGGTGATGTAGCGGGTTTCGGCGCCGGCGATGCCAGCGCAGCTCAATATCAGGAAGGACAACAGGACGACGGGCAGCTTGCGAGTATTCAACGATCACCTCTTGACATCGCCGCGCACCGAATGCGTGCGCCATGCGGCGATTATGCCATAAGCCGCCGGCTGTTGGTCACGCGGGGGAAAGCAGTAGTTCCAGCAATGCTTTCTGCGCATGCAGGCGATTCTCGGCTTCGTCCCATACCACGCTGCGCGGGCCATCGATGACCTCGGCGCTGACCTCTTCGCCGCGATGCGCGGGCAGGCAGTGCATGAACAGCGCGTCGGGCTTCGCGACCGCCATCACCCGGTTGTCGACCTGGTAGCCGGCAAAAGCTTTCTCCCGCGCCTTCTGTTCTTCTTCCTGACCCATGCTGGCCCACACGTCGGTAACCACCAGGTCGCATCCCTCGGCCGCCACGACCGGGTCGCGGATGATCTCGCAGCGATCCCCGGCGGCGGAGAGTATCCCGGTATCCGGGTCGTAGCCGGCCGGGCAGGCAATGCGCAGGCGGAAGTCGAACTGCCGCGCGGCGTTGATGTAGGAGTGGCACATATTGTTGCCGTCGCCGACCCATAATGCGGTCTTGCCACGCATGTCGCCGCGATGCTCGTACCAGGTCTGCATGTCGGCGAGCAACTGGCAGGGGTGAAACTGGTCGGTCAGGCCATTGATGATAGGTACACGGGAATGCATGGCGAAGGTTTCGACGGTCGTCTGATCGAAGGTGCGGATCATGATGCCGTCGACCATGCGCGACATCACGCGGGCGCTGTCTTCCAATGGCTCGCCGCGACCGAGTTGCGTATCGCGCGCGGAGAGAAAGATGGCGCCGCCACCGAACTGGATCATGCCAGTCTCGAATGATACCCGGGTACGCGTCGATGCCTTGTCGAAGATCATCCCGAGCACGCGGTTCTTCAGCGGCTCGTACAGTTCGCCGGCATACTGGCGGTCTTTCAACTCGATGGCGCGCCGGATCAATTGCATTGGCTCGTCGCCGCGCAGATCCAGCAGGCTCAGGAAGTGCCGGGTCGATGGGTTCGAGATCACGGCTTTGGTCATGGACTGGTTTCCTCGCGGAGAAAGTCGCGGATCAGCGCGCCCAGGCGGCTTGCCAGTTCGTCGCATTCGGCGTCGCTGATGATCAGCGGGGGCAGCAGACGCACGACATTTCCGGCGGTGACGTTGATCAACAGCTTTTCGCTCAAGGCCCGCGTGACCAGTTCGGCGCACGGCCGGTCGAGTTCGATGCCGATCATCAGCCCGCGGGCGCGAATGTCGACGACGCCATCGCTGGATTGCAAAGCCTCGTTGAAAGCGGCGAGCAGCCTTTCGCCGGCCTTTTCCGCGCGGCTGGGCAGCGATTCGGCATGCATGACCTCGATCACCGCCAGCGCCGCCGCGCAGGCCAGCGGGTTTCCACCGAAGGTCGAGCCATGATTCCCCGGAGCAAGAATCTCCGCGGCCCAGCCGCTGGCCAGGCACGCACCGATCGGCACGCCATTGCCCAGGGCTTTCGCCAGGGTCATCACGTCCGGCAGGATGTCTTCGTGCTGGCAGGCGAACCATTTACCGGTACGACCCATGCCGGTCTGGATCTCGTCGACCATCATCAGCCAGTCGTTGTCGTCGCAGAGCTGCCTGATGCCTTGTAGATAACCCTTGTCCGGGATATTCACGCCACCTTCGCCTTGTATCGGCTCGACGAGTACGGCAACGACGTTTTGAGCGCTCGCGGCGATCTGCCGGATGGCTTCCAGGTCATTAAACGGGACACGCACGAAACCGCTCACCAAGGGTTCGAAACCCGCTTGCACCTTGCGATTGCCGGTGGCGCTCAACGTGGCCATGGTGCGACCATGGAAACTGTTCTCGGTTACGATGATGGCGGGCGCGCCGATACCCTTCCGGTGCCCGTACAGACGCGCGATCTTGATCGCGGCTTCGTTGGCCTCGGCACCGGAATTGCCGAAAAAGACGCGGTCCATGCCGGCCAGCGCGGTGAGACGTTCGCCAAGCAGTTGTTGATTGGCGATGCCATACAGGTTGGACGTATGCACCAGCTTGCTGGCTTGATCACATAGCGCCTGGCTGACCGACGGATGCGCATGGCCCAGGCCGCATACGGCGATGCCGGCAATCGCATCGAGATAGCTTGCGCCCTGGTCGTCGAACAGCCGGCAGCCTTCGCCATGGCTGAAGGTGACTGGCAGACGCGCATAGGTCGCCATCAGAGGGTCGGGCATGTCATTGATTCCAGGAAAAGACCAAACAAAAAAGGCCGCCCGTGGGCCGCCTTGCTGAATTCAGAAAATCCGGACGGGTATTCCATCCGGTTTTCCGTAAAACCTTAAAAGATAACGAATGGCGGCTGATGTGGCAAGCGATTATTTTACCTGTGCTACCCCGGAAAATTCACGAGCTGCACTCGCATTGACCTGTCTGTTTGCTGTTAGCGCTTGCAGGGACGGGGGCGTATCGGTAGAATCGCGCGTTTCCTTGCTCCACCGGCATCGACCGGGGGGCTGAACAACCGTAAGGAGTTAGTATGCGTCATTACGAAATCGTGTTCATGGTGCACCCTGATCAGAGTGATCAGGTGCCTTCCATGATCGAACGCTACCGTGGCATCATCGAGAAAGAAGGCGGCAGTATCCACCGTCTGGAGGATTGGGGTCGCCGTCAACTGGCTTACCCGATCCAGAAACTGCACAAGGCGCACTATGTTCTGATCAACGCGGAATGTGGTCAGGCTGAAATCAGTGAGCTGGAGACAGCGTTCCGCTTCAATGACGCGGTATTGCGCAACCTGATCATTCGCCGGGACAGCGCGATCACGGAGCCTTCATTGCTGGCCAGGACCGATGAGCGCGAGGCGCCGGCCGCCGCCGAACCCGCGAGCAAACCCGCCGCGCCCGCCACCCAGCCCGCCGCAGAGTAAGTTCCGGAGAAATCACTATGTCACGTTATTTTCGTCGCAAGAAGTATTGCCGTTTCACCGCCGAAGGCATCACGGATATCGATTACAAGGATCTGGCGCTGCTGAAACAGTATGTCACCGAGACCGGCAAGATCGTGCCGAGCCGGATCACCGGCACCAATGCCAAATACCAGCGTCAGCTGGCCACCGCCGTAAAACGCGCGCGCTTTCTGGCGCTGCTGCCGTTCTGCGACCAGCATTGATTCGGGGAGAGAGCAATGGATGTCATTCTGCTTGATAAAGTCGATAACCTGGGTAACCTGGGCGACAAGGTAAGCGTACGCAACGGCTATGGCCGTAACTTTCTGATTCCCGCTGGCAAGGCCGTACCGGCCACGAAGGATAATCTGGAGGCCTTTGAAAAGCGCCGCGCCGAACTGGAGAAACAGGCCGCCGAGAAACAGGCCGCCGCCGAGAGTCGCAAGACCGAGATCGAGGCGCTGGAGATCACCATCCCGTGCAAGACCGGCGAGGAAGGCCGTTTGTTCGGCTCGATCGGCACCATCGATATCAGCGAGGCCGTGACCAAGGCCGGCGTCGAGCTGGCGAAACAGGAAGTGCGTCTGCCGGAAGGACCGTTCCGGATGGTCGGCGAATACGAGGTGCAGCTGCATCTGCACAGCGATGTCAATGCCAACCTGAAGCTGATTATCGTCCCCGAGTAAATCATCGCGCGAACCACTTGAAAGAAAGGCCGCGATCGCGGCCTTTCTTGTTTTTCGAGGGCGGGTTTTCCGCTATGCTTAGCGGCCCTTCAGTGGAATGACCGTCGTGGAAACGCCTTTCGAACCCCCGTTCAATCCCGCCGACATGGCCACCGACAGCCTGCGCGTTCCGCCGCATTCGATCAGCGCCGAACAGTCGGTGCTCGGCGGGCTGATGCTGGACAACAGCACCTGGGATCAGGTCGCCGATCGCATCGTCGAGATTGATTTCTACCGGCGCGAGCATCAGTTGATGTTCCGTGCGGTCGAACACCTCGCGGACGAGAGCAAGCCTTTCGACGCGGTTACCCTCGGCGAGGAACTGAAACGACTCGACGTGCTGGAGG
>JALULB010000384.1 GCA_027041035.1 Sedimenticola sp.
GCGTGGCCTCGTCGGCGACCTTGACCTCCATCTCGGGAAGAATGGTATAGAAATCGAAACGTGGCTTTTCGGCGGCGATCGGTGCCGATCCCTGTTTGTTGCGCGGCTTTTTCCGCCCGTTGTCCGAAGGTATGACGAACTGATAACAGATCATCGCGGTCAACAGCACCCCGGCGACCAGGCCGCCGAAAAACCAGCCCCGGCAGCGACATTGCTGACCACGGCGTGGCGGATTCTTTTTGTAATCGCGAGGCACGGATCCGACGACTACATGCTGTCCGGCGCGGAGACACCGATGATGCCCAGTCCGTTCCGCAATACCTGGCGAACAGCGAGTATCAACTTCAGACGGGCACCACGCAGCGCTTCGTCGTCCAGCAGAAATTGACAGGCGTTATAATAGGTATGAAAGTCGTTCGCCAGTTCGCGCAGAAAGTGGGGCAGTTGATGGGGCTCGCGATTCAGCGCGGCGTTCAACACGAGCTCCGGATAGCGGGCCAGGTCTCTGAGCAAGGCAAGCTCCTGCTTCTCGCCGAGCAGATCGAGATAGGCATCATCCGCCGGAAACTCGGTCGCATAGCCCTTTTCTTCCGCCTGTTTCAGAACACTGCACACCCGCGCATGCGCGTATTGGACGTAGTAGACCGGATTTTCGTTCGACTTCGATGTGGCCAGATCCAGATCGAAATCCAGGTGCTGCTCACACTTGCGCATCACATAGAAGAAACGGGCCGCGTCGCGACCGACATCCTTACGTAACTGCCGCAGCGTAACGAACTGACCGGATCGGGTCGACATCTGGATCTTCTTGCCGCCACGATACAGCACGGCGAACTGCACGAGCAGCACTTCGAGCCGCCCGGGGTCTTCGCCAAAGGCCTGGATCGCGGCCTTCACCCGCGGTACGTAGCCATGATGGTCCGCGCCCCAGACATCGATCACGCGGTCGAAACCGCGCTCCAGTTTTTGCAGATGATAGGCGATGTCGGAGGCAAAATAGGTCGGCTGCCCGTTTTCGCGTACCACGACGCGGTCTTTCTCGTCGCCAAACGCGGTGGAGCGGAACCACAAGGTACCCTTGTCGTCGGCATGGATGTAACCGGCCCGGCGCAGTTTGTCCAGCGCATGCTGGACCGCGCCGCTCTCCACCAGCTTACGCTCGGAATACCAGTCGTCATAGGTCACGCCGAACAAGGCCAGGTCGTCACGTATATCGTTGAGTATGAGGTTCAGGCCGGTGTCGAACACGGTTCGATAGCCGGCATCACCGAGCAGCGTCTTCGCGCGTTCGATCAGGCTGTCGATGTGCGCCTCCTTGTCGCCATCGGGATGCGCATCGTTCTCGTCCGGCGGGATATCGGCGAATACCGCTGTCGCCGGGTGGTGGAAAACGTTACCGTGTTCGCGATGCAGACTCGCGGCGATGTCCCAGATGTAGTCGCCCTTGTACGCGTTGGACGGGAAGCTCAGCGTTTCATCGCAGAGTTCCAGATAGCGCAGCCACACCGACACCGCGAGGATGTTCATCTGCCGACCGGCATCGTTCACATAGTATTCGGTATGCACGTCATAACCGACGCAGCGCAACAGCTCCGCGACGACGGCACCGTAGGCCGCGCCACGGCCATGCCCGACATGCAGCGGCCCGGTCGGATTCGCCGACACGAATTCCACCTGGATACGCTTACCCTTGCCATGATCACCACGCCCATATTCCCCGGCCTGACTCAACACATCGACGACGACCGCCTGCCAGGCGGCGTCGGCCAATGTAAAATTGATGAAGCCTGGACCGGCGATCTCGACGCGCTCAATATGCTCGGAAGCGGGCAGGGCGGAAA
>JALULB010000385.1:0-797 GCA_027041035.1 Sedimenticola sp.
GGAGCGTTTTACACTACACCGACAGGCCTGTCATGACCCCCGATGTACTGGAGCAATTGCACCGACATCAGGTCGCGGTCAACACCCTCGCAGGTCCCGCCCTACAGATCATTCGTTCCGAGAATCCCAGCGTATTCAGCCTCGGCGGCGACCTTGCCCTGTTTGTTGAACTGATCGAAAGCCGCAGTCGCCAGCGGCTCCACCAATACGCCCGCCAGTGCATCGCGTTGATCAACTTCGGCGTCAACCACCCGAAGCCGGATCTGCTGACCGTCAGCATGATCGAGGGCGATACCTACGGCGGCGGCCTCGAAATGGCACTCGCCACGGACTACCTGATTGCCGAGGAACAAGCGAGATTCGGTTTTCCCGAGGCGCTTTTCGGGCTGTTTCCCGGCATGGGCGCCTACCATCTGCTGTGCCGACGAGTCTCTCCCCGGCTGGCGCGAAAAATGATCACCACGGCGCAAACCTATAGCGCCCGGGAGATGCTGGAACTTGGCCTGGTCGATGAAGTCGTCGCCGAAGGCGCGGCGGAAGCCAGTGTGAGCCGCTTCATCAAGCGTTTCGGCCGGACCCGAAACGCATTCCTCGCCACGGCCCGACTCGCATCGGATTACCATGCCATCAGCCTACAGAACCTGGAGCAGGCCATCGCCATCTGGGTCGAGTGCGCGCTGGAGTTGTCCGATAGCAATCTGCGCCTGATGAGAAAGCTGCGGGATGCCCAGTTGCAGCGCTGGTGCGCGGAAGAGAACACCGCCTCGCAAAAAATGCTCGTATCATGAGGCGTAACG
>JALULB010000385.1:807-6405 GCA_027041035.1 Sedimenticola sp.
TAACGTTCAGACTGCGAGAATACTGCCGATACCGCTGGCGAATGGCACTTCCAGCCACCCCTTCGGGAGTAGAATCATCAACCTCATGAACGGCATGTTCGAACGTACCGACGAAAGCCAGGCCAAATCCAGGGTTCTGGTGGTATTCGGCGGTACCTTGCTGGTGCTCGGAATCTTCTTCTCTTCCGATGATCTCCAGCTCCGGCAGCGACTATTGATCCCGGCAATCACAGGTGTGTTCGGGCTGCTGTTCTCCCTGCTGTGGTGGTATTGGATGAAACAACAGGCGAACGGCTTGGTATCCCGCCCCGCCTATCGCTATGCCGCACTGTTCGTCGACGCGGCCATGCTGACCGCCTGCTTCATCGTGGCGGGCACCGACGGCATGGGCATTTATGCGCTCTACCTCTGGTTGATCGTCGCCAACGGTTTCCGTTTCGGCAGCGATGCGCTGCACATGGCGCTTTACTTCTCGCTGCTCGGCATCGCCAGCGTCGCCGTGCTGTCGCCACATTGGGATCTGAATGCCATCAGCACCGCCGGTCTGCTGATCGGCCTGTTCATCGTATCCAAGACCTATGACATGGTGTTGTTCCAGCTCAACGACATCAACGACCGGCTGCATTGGCAGTCCACCCATGATCCCTTGACCCGCGTGGCCAACCGCCTGCTCCTCGACCGCGCGCTGGACGACGCCTGCCTCGCCTCGCGGCGATTCGCGCTGTTCGTGATCGACATCGATGATTTCAAGACCATCAACGACCAGATGGGGCATTTCGCCGGGGACGAGTTACTGCGCAATCTCAGCAACCGACTGATGGTGAATATCAAGGAAGATGACATCGTCGCCCGCATCGGCGGGGATGAGTTCATTATCATGGCTTACGACATCGAAACCGAGCTTGAGGCGAGACACCTGGCGCAACGTCTGACCGAACACGTCAGCAAACCCTATGCCCTCGATTCGGTTCCTCACGAGGTCTATGTCACCGTCAGCACCGGCATCGTGCTCACCGATGGCACGAAAAAAAATCCCGACCGCCTCTTGCAGCAGGCCGACAATGCGATGTACAGTGCAAAGAAACGTGGCAAAAATGCTTTCGAATACAGCTCTGGAGCCGGTTTGGCCAGACACTGGTAATGGACCGGGCGAGACGAGATGAAATGGATCCTGATCATATCCCAGTCAGCGGTGATAAAAAGGATCATCGTCAAAGCGCTCGATGCCCTGTCACCCCACGCCGTGTTGTCCACGGCCGACGATCGTGAAGAGGCAATCGATCAGCTTGCCACCGGCCGTGACTGCGACCTGATCATCTGCTGCGACCCTTCTCCGTCGGATCGGGCCACGCTACATTTCATGCATCTCTACGAATTCATGTGCGCCGGCGCCGCGACCCGGCCGCATTTCATAGACGTGGTGTTCGACGCGGAGACACACGCGCCACGCCACGATGAAACCCAACTCGTCTGGCCACTCGGTGATGATGCCGTGAGCCGGGTCGCGCAAGCGGTCGGCATCCGTCTCGACTCCCCATCGGTCGACGGGGAGTTCGGCAGCGAAACGCTGCCCTCTCTTCGTTGAGGCCGACCGCTCTACCCCGTCACACCGCCACCGCATCCTCTTCCACGCACAGCGAGCGTCCGCTCATGCCTTCGGGCACGCTCAGCCCCATCAGCCGGAGGACCGTCGGCGCGACATCGCTGAGGCCCCCATTCGGCAGCATGCTGTCCATCTCGCTGTCGAGTATCAGGCAAGGTACGGGGTTCAGGGTGTGCTGGGTATGCGGCTCGCCGGTCTCCGGGTCGACCAGTTGGTCGCAATTGCCGTGATCGGCGGTCACCACGGCGGACCATGCGTGCTGCTCGCAGGCGTCGAGCACGCGACCGACCTCGCGGTCCAGGGTTTCCACCGCCTCGATGACCGCTTCGCGCACGGCGGTGTGTCCCACCATGTCGCCATTCGCGAAATTCACCACGATCAGCGCATATTCTCCGCCCGCCATCGCCTCGATGACCGCGTCGGCGACCTGACTGGCGCTCATCCGCGGCGCCAGATCGTAGGTCGCGACCTTCGGCGAGTCGATGATGCGTCTGTCCTCGCCGGGCCAGGGCTCGCCGCGCCCGCCGTTCAGGAAGAAGGTGACATGGGCGTACTTCTCGGTTTCGGCGCAATGGAACTGGCGCAGCCCCTGTTCGCTGACGACCTGGGCAAGCGTTGTCGCGGGTTGATCCTGAACGAATGCGGACGGCAGGCCGAACCATTGATCGTACTCGGTCAGCGTCGTCAGCCGGAGCGGCTGGAAGTCACCCCGATCGAAGGCATCGAAAGCCGGCTGGAACAGCGCCGCGGCCAATTGACGCGGCCGGTCACGGCGGAAATTGAAGAAAATCAGGTTATCGCCCGCTTGCACGGGCTCATACGCGTCTAGCACGGTCGGCGGAATGAACTCATCATCCTGGCCGCGCGCATAAGCCTGTTCGATCGCCTCGATGGCATCGCCGGCACGTTCACCGTCACCCTGCACGATGGCCCGCCAGGCCGCCTCGGTACGCTCCCAGCGACTGTCTCTGTCCATCGCGTGATAGCGACCGATGACGGTCGCGATCCGCCCCGGCCCTTCGCCCAGCATCTCGATGACTGGCGCCAACTGCGCCGCTGCGGAACGCGGCGCGACATCGCGACCATCGGTTATCGCATGGATCACCGGCTCGACATCGTGGTCGCGGCACAGCTGAATCAGCGCCCGCAGGTGACGGGTATGGCTGTGCACGCCACCCTCGGATACCAGGCCGAGCAGATGCAAGGGGCGACCCTGGTCGGCGGCATGCCTTACGGCATCCAGCAGGCTGGGGTTGCGGAAGAACTCGCCGCTGTCGATCGCCTCGTCCACCAGCACCAAATCCTGATGCACGATGCTGCCGCTGCCAAGGGTCAGGTGCCCGACCTCGGAGTTGCCCATCTGCCCATCCGGCAGACCGACCGCATGCCCGGATGCCTGCAAGACAGTGTGCGGGCAGCGCTCGAACCAGGCATCCAGGTTCGGGGTATTCGCAAGTGCGACAGCGTTGTTCAAGCGATTGGGATTGCTGCCAACCCCGTCCATGATGAGCAGGACGACGGGTTTACGCGGGGCGCGTTCGGATGGGGGCATTTCGACGTATTCTCCTAAATGTAAAGATAATGATGAGTAGTGACTTTCTAGCGGCGATCAAGAACGATTCTTGATCGGGAGGTAACTACTCGCTCCCGGCGGGAGTCGTCGCCGCTATTGGCTGTTTCTGGAGGAAACGTCGGCGGCAGGGATGCCGTCGTCGAGCCTACAGGGATGTATTGACGGCGTTTTCCGGAAGAAACAGCCAATAGCGGCGACTGCGCAGCGTTGGGACACCATGGGCGAGTAGCTACGCTCGGGAAACAAAAAAAGCGGCGCCCCGGAGAGGCGCCGCTTCGCCTGTCCCGGGTCGATCTATTTGGGGAGTTTCTGCTCCAGATAGCGGCTCAGTTTCTTTGGCGGGATGTAGCCTGGAATCGCCTCGCCATTCTCCAGCACCATGTACGGGGTACCGTTGACGCCGACCAGTTGACCCAGCTTGTAGTGATCGGCTACCGGGTTCTGGCAATGCTTTTCGGGCAGATTCTTGCCATTCTTCAGTTCGGTCAGCGCCTTCTTCCGGTCGTCCGAGCACCACGCGGTCACAGCCTTGTCATAAGGCTTGCTGCCAAGACCGGCGCGTGGGTAGAACAGGTAACGGATACGGATGCCCTTATCGAGGTATTCCGGCATCTGGCGATGCAACTTGCGGCAGTATCCGCAATCGACATCGGTGAATACGTTGACGGTGTATTTCGGATGCTTTGGGTCGTAGACGATCATGTTTTTCTCGCCAACGGCATTGATCGCGGCAAGACGCGCCTCGCGTTCCGCCGGTTCGGTGAGATCCTCGCCGGTGCGTAGATCCAGCAACGAACCCTGCATCAGATAGCGCCCGTCAGCCGAAGCGTAGAAGATGCGCGGCCCGACCGCCACCTGGTAGACGCCGGCCATCGGGCTGTTGGTGATGCTGTCGACGCTCAGGTCCGGAGCGATGGATTTTATCCCCTCGCGGATACGCTGCTCGACCGCCGGATCGGCGGCCAATACCCGGGCTGTCAGCAGGGTCAGGGTCAGAGCGGTCGCGAGGCCGGACCAACGTGAGGGACGGAAGGTGAAAAAATGCATAAGGGATTCAATCTCTGAAGTTGATGTACTGTAATGGCAGACCATAGTCCTTGTCGCGCAGCAACGTGATGACGGTCTGAAGGTCGTCGCGTTTCTTGCCGGTGACACGCACTTGCTCGCCCTGGATTTGCGCCTGCACCTTGAGTTTGGCGGTCTTGATGTCCTTGACGATCTTCCGGCAGGTGTCGGTGTCGACACCCTGTCTGATGGTGACCTGCTGACGCGCGCGATTATTGCTCGTGCGCGGCTCCTGGATATCCAGCACGCCGATATCGACGTTCCGTTTGACCAGCTTTTTCTCGAATATATCCATCATCTGCCGCAACTGGAACTCGTTTTCGGCTTCCAGTGTCACCTGGTCGTCTTTCTGCTCGAAATTCGCGTCGCTGCCCTTGAAGTCGAAGCGCGTACCGACCTCCCGGTTGGCCTGGTCCACCGCATTGCGAACCTCCTGCAGATCGACCTCAGAAACCACATCGAATGAAGGCATGACTTTCCTCCGGTTATCCTGGAACGCGCGGTAACTACTCAGCGAGTAACTCAAATAAAGGGTAACTGCTCAGATCACCGCTGAAATGCGTCAGATCAAGGCAAAAAATGTGATCGTTACAGGGATGTAACTTATTAGGGCAATGCAGGAGCAATTGCCGGGTTACACGTGTAAATGACCATTTTTGAACGCAGAGCTGGCGCATTTCAGCGGTTAGCTGAGTAGTTACAACGCGCGCATGATACCGGCTGGCGGCAATGAGATATAGCCCCGCGACTGGCTTTCCGATGGCTATGGCCTGTCACCCGCTTGCGGACCGTCCGAGAATCCCGCGCTTGGACGGCGGAGGTTATAGCTGCCATACTGAGGCACATGCGGGATGAATCCTCGAAAAGAACCGGGCTGAAACTCGGCATCGGCGTGCTGATACTGCTGTTCGCCATGCCGTCGCATGCCTTTCTGTGCCTGCTGGCGCATGCCGCGGCGAAGCATCATCATCCGCGCCCGTTGATACGGCCGGCGTTTCGCCAGGGGCTTCCGGCGATCATGCCGATGCCGCCATGGCGCGCGCACCAGCCGGGCACGCGCCGCCCGGCCGACGCAAAGGCCAGGCCGGTGGTCTACCGTGGCTGGGTGTTTCGCAATCCGGCGAACTGAACGGAGGCTACTCAGACCTCTGCGAGATCACCTTTCTCCTGCAACCACTGCTTGCGGTCCGCCGAACGCTTCTTCGCCAGCAGCATGTCCATGATGCGGTCGGTGGAGTCGTCCTCCTCCAGCGTCAGTTGCACCAGCCGGCGGGTATCCGGATTGATCGTGGTTTCACGCAGTTGCGACGGGTTCATCTCGCCTAATCCCTTGAAACGCTGGACATTCACCTTACCC
>JALULB010000386.1 GCA_027041035.1 Sedimenticola sp.
AGCGTGTTCGGGTCGCGGATCTCGCGCGCGGCGACCCAGTCGCGGAGCGGCGCCGTCCATGCACGGTCGGCGCCGGGCCGACGCATCACCACCAGGTGGGCAAGACGCATGATCTCTTCCGGCGCCCGCCACGATGCGAAGTGGGCGAAGGCGTCGGCGCCCAGGATCAGGCTCAGCGAGGCGCCCGGCATGCCGTCGCGAAAATCCCGCAGCGTGTCGACCATGTAGGACGCCCGGCCGCGCCGGACCTCGCGATCGTCGGCCAACAGGCGCGGCTGTCCGGCCACGGCGGCCCGCAACATCGCCAGACGCTGGCTGGCACTGGCTCGCGGTTGGTCGCGATGCACCGCGACATGCAGCGGGATCAGGTGGACCGCGTCCAGCGCCAATTGTTCCGCGACCTCCAGCGCCGGGCGCAGATGACCGAAATGCACCGGATCGAAGCTGCCGCCATAGATGCCGACGCGGCGCCGCTTCATGCGCGGATATGACCGTCCCCGAGGACGATGAATTTCACCGAGGTCAGCCCCTCCAAGCCGACCGGACCGCGCGCGTGAAACTTGTCGGTGCTGATGCCGATCTCCGCGCCCAGACCGTACTCGAAGCCATCCGCGAAGCGCGTCGAGGCATTCACCATCACCGAACTGGAATCCACCTCCCGCAGGAAGCGGCGCGCGGTGCTGTAGTTCTCGGTGATGATCGCCTCGGTATGCCCGGAGCTGTGCAGGGCGATATGCTCCATCGCCTGGTCCACGTCGGCGACGACGCGGATCGACAGTATCGGCCCAAGGTATTCGGTATCCCAGTCTTTGTCCGTCGCCGGCGTGCAGTGCCCCTCGTCGAGCAACGCGCAGCTTATCGGGCAACCGCGCAGCTCGACACCCTTCGCGATGAAGGCATCGGCCAGTTCCGGCAGGATATCCTGCGCGACCGGCTCGGCCACCAGCAGGGTTTCCATCGTATTGCAGGTGCCGTAGCGCTGCGTCTTCGCGTTCAGCGCCACCTTGAAGGCCTTGCGCGGATCGGCGTCGGCATCGATATAGGTATGGCAGATGCCGTCCAGATGCTTGATCACTGGCACGCGGGCGTCCTTCGAGATGCGTTCGATCAGCCCCTTGCCACCCCGTGGAATGATCACATCGATGGATTCCGGCATCGTGATCATCATCCCGACCGCCGCGCGATCGGTGGTGTTCAGCACCTGCACCGCGTCCACCGGCAGACCCGCGGAGTCCAGCCCGGCACGGATACGCGCGGCAATCGCCTGGTTGGAATGGAAGGCCTCGGAGCCGCCGCGCAACACCGTCGCGTTACCCGACTTCAGACACAGCGCGGCGGCATCCGCGGTAACGTTCGGACGCGATTCGTAGATGATGCCGACCACGCCGAGCGGCACCCGCATGCGTCCGACCTGGATGCCGCTGGGACGATAGTGCATGTCGAATATCTCGCCGATCGGGTCCGGCAACGCGGCGATCTGACGCAGACCCTCGATCATCGTATCGATGCGCGCCGGAGTGAGCTCCAAGCGATCCAGCAACGCCTCGTCCAGACCCTTCTCGCGACCGGCGGCCAGATCACGGGCGTTCTCGGCGGCCAACGCGTCGCGATGCGCGTCCAGCCCCGCGGCAATCGCCTCCAGCGCGGCATTCTTGTCGCCACTGGTGGCCCGCGCCAGCGCGCGCGAGGCCGCGCGCGCGCGGCGGCCCAGATCGGACATGTAGTCAGCAATACTTTCGTTCACAAGCTGATCCTCGGATGACTGTTCATCTAGGAGGCTGTCAGGTTTAGGGGTAATCTACTGCGGCAGCAGGGAATCGGCCGATTTTCCC
>JALULB010000387.1 GCA_027041035.1 Sedimenticola sp.
CGGCGACGACCTCCGGCATATCGACCGTGTTGGCGGAGGCGTCGGGCTGGGGTTTTGGCTGTGTTGCGGCGGGTTTTGCGATGGCCTGCCTGCCCGGGATGCGCAGGCGTTGTCCGGCGGACAGCAGGCTGGGATTGTCGATATGGTTGTATCGGGCCAGGATGACGAATTTCAGCGGATCGTTCAGCAGGCGCTTGGCGATGATGGAGAGTGACTCGCCCGGCTGTACCCGGTAGGTGTAGGAAGCCTTGCCCAAGGCTTTTTCCGGGTCCGCGTCGAGTTGCGCGACCAGGCGTTTCGCCGTGCGGTTATCGGGTTGCTCCTCCAGCGCCGAATCCAGCAACTTACGGGCAAGCTCGCTGTTACCCTGCTCCAACAACTGGATGGCTTTGGTGACGCGCTTGCGGACCGGCAGCGCGTACAGGGCGGCTTCCTCGGGAGAGATCTTCGGCGCCTTCTCGACCACGATATCGGGTTTTTGATCCGGCTTGGTGGGCACGGTTTCGTTACACCCTCCAAGCACGACGATAAAGCCAATCAACCAAGCCCACTTTGTCACTATGACATTACTCCTGAAGCACAATTACCGAGCTGGAAGCCGCAACCCGCCGGCATCCGGGCCAGCACGCGCGCGCCGGCGATTGCCAACCAGTGGAAAGACCGCTGGCCGGATACTCGAATCTGGCCGCTATTCTACATTAACTATCGCTAATTTGTCGTGCATGCGTCGGCATGGGGTGATACCCGGTATACAGTTGCGCTCATCTCCCGTGTCGAAGCACACACACCTCCCGACCGCTCTGTTCCGCTCGCACACCCTTGATGCGAGGGTTCTTCCTGAGCGCGGTGACAACGCGGGTGTAGCTTGCCGGGGATACACTGCGATCGAACTTGATCACGACAAATCCGTTCTTGTGTACGTTATACGAGGTGTTTTCATCTAGCTCATAATCGAAAAGCAGCCTCGCGACCTCCGTGTCCGCGCGGGTTTGGGTGGCTAACTCGTTTTTGGTGAGTACATTGTCCTGGCAGCCGCCGAGGAGCAGCGCGAGTTGAATAAGCATCAGCACAGACAGTATCCGCATGTCGGTCACTCCATATAGCTAACGAGTAACTACTCGCTCACTGCTGGAAGTCGTCACCGCTATTGGCTGTTTCTTCCGGAAAACGCCGTCAATACATCCCTGATAGGCTCGACGGCGGCATCCCTGCCGCCAACGTTTCCTCCAGAAACAGCCAATACAATAGCGGTGACTATGTAGCGCCGGGCACCATGGGCGAGTAGTTACGCTAACGAGAGAGTTTAGTCCGCTATTCAAGCACTTGCCAGAATGTCGTGAACGAGCGGATCGCGTGGGCTGGAGTATCGGCCGATTCTGAAGTAAACTGCCCGGTTCCGCCTGACCGGGACCGAAATGATGTCGGTTTCATGGCCGCCTGGAAGCATGCCCGGACGGGGCCTGCCGGGGCTTGAGCGTGGGTTTTCACCCGCGTAATCATTAAAAGAACGAGGTTTGTGATGAGCCGAAATGCACTGCCACCGAGGCAGGGGCTATATGACCCTGCGAACGAACATGATGCCTGCGGCGTGGGCTTTATCGCGGACATCAAGGGCCGCAAACGCCACGACATCGTGTGCGATGGCCTGATTATTCTCGATCGCCTGACCCATCGTGGCGCGGTCGGCGCCGATCCGAAGGCCGGCGATGGCGCGGGTCTGTTGATGCAGATTCCCGACAAGTTCTTTCGCGGCGTGGTCGAATTCGATCTGCCGGCGGAGGGCGATTACGCGGTCGGCATGCTGTTTCTGCCGCGCGGCGAGGCCGAGCGCG
>JALULB010000388.1 GCA_027041035.1 Sedimenticola sp.
GGGTAATGCCGCCGGGCCACTGCCATCCAGTTCGAATTCGATATGCCGGGTGGCCGCGCAGTTCGGGATCAT
This sequence comes from Sedimenticola sp., assembly GCA_027041035.1. Lineage (GTDB taxonomy): Bacteria > Pseudomonadota > Gammaproteobacteria > Chromatiales > Chromatiaceae > JALSSX01. The sequence goes on from JALULB010000388.1 coordinate 73, forward strand.
CGCGACCGGTAGCGAGGCGGCATGCGTCGGGAAGTCGGCGATCTTGACATCCAGCACGGTGGTCAGCCCGCCGAGTCCCTGCGCGCCGATGCCAAGATCGTTGACCCGTTGATAGATCTCCAGGCGCAATTCCTCGACGCGATTGCGTGGGCCGCGTCGGCGTAGCTGCTGGAGGTCGATCGGCGCCATCAGGGACTCCTTGGCCAGCAGCATGGCTTTTTCCGCGTCACCACCGACACCGATGCCGAGCATGCCCGGCGGGCACCAGCCGGCTCCCAGGGTCGGTACGGTGTCGACGACCCAGTCAACCAGGCTGGCGCTGGGATTGAGCACGGCGAAGCGCGCCTTGTTCTCGGAACCGCCGCCCTTCGCGGCAATCTTTATCGCGACACCATCGCCGGGAACCAGGCGCGTATGCACGATGGCCGGGGTATTGTCGCCGGTGTTGCGTCGTTCGCCAAGCGGGTCGCTGACCATGGAGGCGCGCAGGACGTTCTCCGGCAGCGTGTAGGCGCGTTTGACGCCAAGGTTTACGAGTGTTTCCAGGCTACGCGCGGTGTCCCAGCGGACAGCCATGCCGACATCGATGAATACGACCACCATGCCGGTGTCCTGGCAGATCGGCCGGTGCCCCTGGGCGCACAGTCTCGAGTTGTAGAGGATCTGCTCCATTGCATCCTTGGCCGCCGGGGATTCCTCTAGTTCCCAGGCCTCCGCCAGTGCGCGAATATAATCCGGTGGATGGTAGTAGGAGATGTATTGCAGGGCATCGGCGATGCTCTGGATGAAGTCGTCTTCGCGTATCGTCGTCATGTCAGATATCCAGCAGCAGCCGCGCAGGGGTTTCGAGGAATTGCTTGATCGTGACGAGAAACTGCACGGCCTCCTTGCCATCGACGATGCGGTGGTCGTAGGAGAGTGCCAGGTACATGATCGGCCGGATCACCACCTCGCCGTTCCTGGCGATGGGTCGCTCGACGATGTTGTGCATGCCGAGAATGCCGCTCTGTGGCGGATTCAGGATCGGCGTGGACAGCATCGAGCCATAGATGCCGCCATTCGACAGCGTGAATGTGCCGCCGGTGAGATCTTCGTAGCTCAGGCTGCCGTCGGCTGCCTGCTTGCCGAAACGGGCGATGGTCTTCTCGATCTCGGCGAAGCTCAGGGTGTCGGCGTCGCGGATCACCGGCACGACCAGGCCGCGCGGCGAGCCGACCGCGACGCCGATGTCGAAATAGTTGTGATAGAGCACGTCGCTGCCGTCGACAGAGGCGTTTATTGCCGGGAAGCGTTTCAGTGCTTCGATCGAGGCCTTGACGAAGAATGACATGAAGCCGAGCTTGATGTCGTGGCGCCGGGTGAAGTCTTCCTGGTGTTGTTTGCGCAGCGCGATGACCGCTTGCATGTCGACTTCGTTGAAGGTGGTGAGTATCGCGGCGTTCTGTTGTGCCTGCACCAGGCGTTCGGCGATGCGTTGTCGCAGGCGCGTCATCGGCACGCGTTTCTCGTCGCGCTCATTGCCGCTGGTCGGTTGCGCGTCGGCGATGGCGGCAAGCTCCTCGTCCTGTTGGCTTTCCGGTTCGTGCTCGTCCAGGTAGCGCATCACGTCGGCCTTCAGGATACGCCCGTGCTTGCCGGTGCCGGGGATGCTTGCCGGATCGAGATTGAGTTCCTTGATCAGGCGGCGCACGGCCGGCGTCAAGGTGGGCTGCCCGCCGGTGTCGTCGCTGGCGGCCTGGGGGACGGCGGATACAC
>JALULB010000389.1 GCA_027041035.1 Sedimenticola sp.
TTTCGTTAAATAGAATGACTATTCGCCTCAAGTGAACGAAAAAACGGACTCAAAATGGCTTTCCCTCGCTACGATCGGTCAAACCCGACAGACTCCTAGATTCGACAGGCTTCCAGTATAGCCCCAAACGCTTTCGGGGTTTTGCGAAACTGTCGCTTTGGCAGCTACTCGTTATCGTAGGCCAAGCGTTGCAGGGCTTCGAGATCCTTGGGTATCAGCCGGTTGTAGCGGCAATCGACGATCTGTTTCTTGCGCAGGTCGGCGCTGATGCGGCTCAGGTGAACCGAGGTGACGCCGATTGCATCGGCGATGTCCTCGCGGTTCAGCGGGATATCGATCGCCTGGGTGACATCGATACCGCGTTGCGACAGCCGCGAGGTGAGTTCGCAGAGGAACATGGCGAAGCGCTGCACCGCCGGCGCCTGGCCGACGTAGGAGAGCCTCTGCCGGCATTCCTGGGCTTGCTGGCATTGGATCTGGATCAGTTTGCGGGTCAGCGTCGGATCGTCTTGCATCAGGGCTTCGATATTGTATTCACTGAAGCTGCACAGCACGACCGGCGTCACCGCGACGGCGGAGTAGTCGAGTGGCACGCCGAAGTCGGCGCGATAACCGATGAAGTCTCCGGGCAGGGCAACGCTGAGTACCTGGCGCTGACCGTTCTTGAGTACCTTGTAGCGCACCACCCAACCGGAGTACAGGGTATAGGCGCGCCGCAGGGTATCGCCCTCCTGGAACAGGATCTGGCCGGCCGGGGCCTGGTACTGGGTGCTGCGCAGTTGCTCGCGTCGGCCGGCGTCTTCCTGGCTGCCCGGCTCGAACCAGGCAAGCCCGCGCACCGGGCATTCGCTGCATTTCGTGTGCGGTTCAGGCCTGATGGTGAATCTGTTCATCGAATGTTTGAATCCGAGCGGTGGTTTATGGACTCTAGGAGGCTGTCGGGTTTAACGCTGATCTACTGCGGAAAAGCCCTTTTGGCCCGTTTTTTCGTTCACTTTCGTTAAACGGACTCAAAATGGCTTCCCCTCGCTACGATCGGTCAAACTCGACAGACTCCTAGCGCTCCGGTTTTGTTCCCCGGGCGTGGCGGATTATAGCCTTGGCCAGCCAGACCCCGGCAACCGGATTCCGACGTTTCGCTGGCGCGGGCTATAATGGTGTAGCATGCGAGAGTCGCCATGCGACCGTGACGCCTTTGGACACCCGCACCGGGCCAGCGAATTCCCGGGCATCGGGGCGGTGCGATACAGCGCATCCTACACCGCCATGGGGGACAAATCCGCATCGAAGCGACGCAGGGGGAGGACGCTGCCTTTTGTTCCTCCGCGCGTTCCAGCGATCCGGCAAAGCGAGGAGATGAGCATGCAGCAGAAAACCCTGTTGCTGATTGAAGACAATCCCGATGATGAACTGCTGACGCTGCGCGCGTTGCGCCGCTACAACCTGGCGAATGAGATCGTGGTGTTGCGCGATGGTCAGGAAGCGCTGGACTACCTGTTCGCCGAGGGCGAGTTCCACGAGCGCGACGCCAGGCACCTGCCGCAGGTCATCCTGCTCGATCTGAAACTGCCAAAGGTGGATGGCTTGCAAGTATTGCGGCGGCTGCGCGCCGAGACGCTCACCCGCCATGTTCCGGTGGTGATACTCACCTCGTCGAACGATCAACAGGACATGCTGCGCAGCTACGACCTGGGCGCCAACAGCTATGTGCGCAAGCCGGTGGATTTCGAGGAATTTCTGGAGGCCGCGCGCCAGCTCGGACTCTATTGGCTGGTGCTGAATGAGATCCCCTATGCCTCGGACTGACGGGACACCGCTCCGCGTGCTGATCGTCGAGGATTCGGAAGACGATGCCATCCTGCTGTTGCGTCACATCCAGCTCGGCGGCTACCGGCCCGAGATGCAGCGCGTGGACGACGCGGCGGCGATGCGACGGGCCCTGCGGGAACACGACTGGGACCTGATCATCACCGACCATAATATCCCGGGTTTCGGCTCGGCCGAAGCATTGGAGATCGCCAGACGACACGACGCCGACATCCCGTTCATCCTGGTTTCCGGCAGCATCGGTGAGGAGATCGCCGTCGACGCGATGAAATCCGGCGCGCATGACTATGTGATGAAAGACAACCTGATGCGCCTGTTGCCGGCGATCGAGCGCGAGCTGCGCGAGGCGGAGAACCGGCGGGCCCACCAGGAAGCCGAGGCGACGATACGTCACATGGCGTTCCATGACGGCCTCACCGGCCTGGTCAATCGCACGGAGTTCGAACGCCGCATCGACGCGGCCGTCGACAGCGCGCGCCGCGACGGCGAGCAGCATGCGTTGTTCTATCTCGATCTGGATCAGTTCAAGCTGGTCAACGACAGTTGCGGCCACCTCGCGGGTGACGAGCTGCTGCGCCAGCTGAGTCGCCGTCTGCAGGCCGGTATTCGCGAAAGCGACACGCTGGCGCGACTTGGCGGCGACGAGTTCGGCGTGTTGTTGAACAACTGTCCGCTGGAGCGCGCCGAGCGCATCGCGCGCGCCCTGCTGGAACGCATCAAGGATTTTCTTTTCTTCTGGCGGGAGCGCGGCTTCGGTGTCAGCGCCAGCATCGGCGTGGTACGCGTGAATGGCGACGATGACACCAATGCCCTGCTGAGCCTGTCGGACATGGCCTGCTATCGGGCAAAGGAGAAAGGCCGCGGCCGCATCCATGTCTATGCGCAAGGCGATAGCGAGCTGAGCCAGCGTCGCGGCGAGATGCAATGGATAGAACGCCTGCAGCGAGCGATGGAGAACGATGCGCTGGAGCTTCACCGTCAGCCGATCCGCGCGCTGTCCGGCGCGGCCTCGCACAACGAGTTGCTGCTGCGCCTGCGTGATGACGAAGCGCTGATCCTGCCGGATTGCTTTATCCCGGCGGCCGAGCGCTACAACCTGATGCCGGAGATAGACCGCTGGGTGTTGCGCCATGCTTGCGCGCGCTACCGTCAGCAGTTGCGCGCGAAGCGCGCCGCCGGCGAATGCGGCGCGATCTTCATCAACCTGTCCGCGACCTCGCTCAGCGACGACGGCCTGGTCGCGCATATCCGTGAAACCTTGCGAATGCACGATATCGCGCCGCGCTGCGTGGGCTTCGAGATCACCGAAACCGCCGCGATAGCCGACCTCGATTGTGCTATCCGGGTGATCACCGCGTTACGCGACCTTGGCTGCAAGGTGGCGTTGGACGACTTCGGCACCGGCATGAGTTCCTTCTCCTATCTGAAATCGCTGAAGGTGGATTTCATCAAGATCGATGGCGGCTTCGTGCGCACCATGCTGGAGGACGCGATGGACAACGCCATCGTCGAGGCCGTCAATCATATCGCGCATATCGCCGGTATCCAGACCATCGCCGAATGTGTCGAGAACGACGTGATTCTGCGCAAGCTGGCCGGGCTGAAGGTGGATTTCGTTCAGGGCTGGGCGGTCGGCAGACCCCGGGCGTTCACCCAGGAGGCTCAGCCCACCTGATCGAGCACGCGCTTGCGGAACTTCACCCCCAGCGATCCGGCGAGTCGTCGGCACGCCGGGATGTCGACGCCGTCGAGACCTTCGATGGCCGTCGCGGTGACATCCCCGATCTCGCCCGGCGCCAGGCGCAGAAAATCGAGCATGGCGTCGAACGAGCCGGGCAGTTGTGGTTGGCAGTGACGCGCATAGACCTCGGCGTTGTGCGCGTTCATCGACACCGACAGGCTGTTCACGCAGGCGCCCAGCTCGGGCAGGACATTGCGCTTGTGCACCAGATTGGCCAGGCCGTCGGTGTTCACGCGCACCGGCACATCGAAACCGCGCACCCACGTGGCGACCTCCAGCAGCACCTTCAGGCGCAGGGTGGGCTCGCCGTAGCCGCAGAACACGACCTGTTCATAGCCGCCGGGATCGCCGATCGCGGTGATCACCTCGGCCGCTGTCGGACGCCGCTCCAGGGTCAGATCGTAACCCTTCACCTCGAGAACGCCCTGGGTCTTCGGACAGAACGCGCACACCAGGGTGCAGCGGTCGGTGATGTTCAGATACAGGCGCTGGTCGATCGCGTAGGCGAGCTGGCTCATAGCATGAACACGAGAATCGCCGCGCCGAGCAACAGCCGGTAGATCACGAACACGGTCATGCCCATGCGCTCGATGTATTTCAGGAACAGCTTGATGCAGGCATAGGCGGCGATGAACGACAACAGCGCGCCGATCGCCATGCTGCTCCAGTCCAGCGCGACGCCGCCCTTGAGGATCTCCAGGATGATCACCGCGCCGGACATCAGGATGGTCGGTATCGACAGCAGAAAGGAGAAGCGCGCGGCGGTCTCGCGGTTGAAGCCGAGCATCAGTCCGGCGGTCATGGTGATGCCGGAGCGCGAGGTGCCGGGGATGATCGCGAGGATCTGCGACGCACCGATCAGCAATGCGCCCTTCCAGTCCATGTCATGCTGGGTCTTGACGCGTCTGCTGGTGGCGTCGGCCCACCACAGAAGCAGGCCGAAGGCGATGGTCGCGACAGCGATGATCAGCGCCGAGCGCATCTCCAGATCCAGGATCTTCTTGATGATGAAGCCGGCGATCACGATCGGGATGGTCGCGATGATGATCTGGATCGCCAGGCGGCGTTCCTCGACGCTCTTGCGGTCCTCGGCCGAGGGATGCAGCAGCGCCGAGATCATCGCGGCGATGTCCTCGCGGAAGTACAGCATCACCGCGCCCAGCGAGCCGAGGTGCACCGAGATGTCGAAGGCCAGGCCCTGATCGACGAAGCCGAACAGTTTCGGCATCAGGATCAGGTGCGCGGAGCTGGAGATCGGCAGGAACTCGGTCAGCCCCTGTACCAGCGCGAGCAGGATGATGTGGTCGAGTGGCATCATTCCGTCCAGGGTGATTCGAGCTGTTTGCGCTCCCAGGCGATGGAGTGCGCGGCGATGGCTTCGAGATCATCGAATCGCGGCGTCCAGCCGAGGGTCTCGCGGATGCGTTCGGCGGCGGCGATCAGTGCCGGCGGGTCGCCGGCGCGGCGTTCGCGCTCGAGGATGCGCAGCGGCGCGCCATGCACCCGCTGCACCGTGTCCAGCACCTCGCGCACGCTGTAACCGTGGCCGTAGCCGACGTTCAATGTTGCCGAGTCGCCGCCGCCTTCCAGGTAACGCAGCGCGTCGACATGCGCCATCGCCAGATCTTCGACATGGATGTAGTCGCGCACGCCGGTGCCGTCGGGGGTGGGGAAGTCGGTGCCGAAGATATACAGCGTGTCGCGCTTGCCGACGGCGGCCTCGGCCGCGACCTTGATCAGCAGCGTGGCGTTCTTCGTCGACTGACCGATGCGCCCCTCCGGATCGGAACCGGCGACGTTGAAGTAGCGCAGGATCACGTGGCGCATGTCGCTGGCCTTGCCGAGATCGCGGATCATCTGTTCGCTCATCAGCTTGGATGAACCGTAGGGGTTGATCGGCGCGGTCGGGGTATCCTCGGCGCATACCGGTGAGTCGGCGGGGATGCCGTACACGGCGGCGGTGGAGGAGAAGACGAAATGCCGCACCCCGGCATTGGCGCAGCATTCGAGCAGATTGCGCGTATTGCAGGTATTGTTGGCGTAATACTTCAGCGGCTTCTCGACCGACTCCGGTACGATGGTATGCGCGGCGAAGTGCAATACCGTGTCGACGTTGTAGTCGCGCAGCAGATGGCTGACCAGCTCCTGGTCGCCGGTATCGCCCTCGATCAGGTCGCCATACAGCACCGCCTCGCGAAAGCCGGTGCTGAGATTGTCCAGGGTGACGATGCGCCGACCGGCGGCACCGAGCTGGCGGGCGGTGTGGCTGCCGATATAGCCGGCGCCGCCGGTGATCAGGATGCTGGGTTCAGGCATGATTCAGGATTCCTGCTGCTGAAAATGCCGGGCATTATACGCCTAACCCGGGTTGGCGTGGCGCTGCCGTTGTCGGGCCGGAGTCCGACCCACATTTGGCTTGCTTTCGTGGTAACTACTCAGCTAACCGCTGAAATACGCCAGCTCTGCGTTCAAAATTGTCATTTACACTCGTAAACTCACATTTTTTGCCTTGATCTGACGCATTTCAGCGGTGATCTGAGCAGTTACCCTTTATTTGAGCTATTCGCTGAGTAGTTACCTTTCGTGAAGGTCGTTGAGCGTGTCTGTAAGGATGAGAAATTGGATCGGAACCGGCGGCTGGCTCGCCGTCGCGCTGTTTATCTGCTTGGCGGCGACAGCCTGCGGCCGGCGACAGGCCGACGACGCCATCCGTTTTGGCGTGCCGAACCTGCCACAGAACCTCGACCCGCGCTTCGCCAGCGATGCCATCTCCAGCCGGGTGAACCGGTTGCTG
>JALULB010000390.1 GCA_027041035.1 Sedimenticola sp.
CGCCGGGCTGCAGGGTCGCGCTGCGCGGGGCCCCGGAACCGAGCCGACTCAGCGGCGCTTGTTCAGCAGACCGGGCCAGCGTCGGATTCGTCCCGTCCTGGGATGCCCGCAAGCGCGCGGCGAAGCGTTCCTCCTCATCGTTGTAGATCAGGTCGCGATGACTCCACGGCAGCTTGTGGTACAGACCGATCTCGTCGATGCCAAGAAACGGATACTTGATCACGCCAAAGTAGGGCGAATGGTCGAAATCACGCGGCGTGAACAGCTTGGTATTGCGCTTGTAGAAACGCAGCGAGCCGTCCTCGCGGCGCTCGATGAACGGCAACACCGGGAAATCCACCTCGCCAAAGGCCTCCGCCAGCAGGCTGGAACACACCGTGCGGGTGAACGAACCGGCATTGTGCTCGAACAGGCTGGAACGCCAGCGGCGCGGCAGGATAGACCACGGAAACACAAAGCGCGCCAGATCAATCAATTGGCGAAGATCGTAGCCACTACCGACACGTTCGATGCAGTAATGGATCACCATGCGCGCATCGCGCCGTTCCAGGCCATTCGGCCGGCAGATACGTACATGATCCTGGCGGTACTTGTGCAGCGGCGCGACGATCGTCCCCTTGCCGAGCAGCGCCTCGATCACCAGTTGCTCGTCGGGATGCGCGCGATAAGAACGCGTGATCATGCGCCGCAGCGACTTGTCATGGATATCCCGCAGGCGACCGATATAGATCGCCGCGTGCGTCCAGGTGCTCTGACTGATCAGATTGATCACCGTCGCCACCCGGCTGCGTCCCTGAACCAACAGCACGTCGGCGGGCCTGACCTCCTCGCCAAGGCGCTGGAAGTCACACATGTATTGCACCGAAGGCGGGCCATCGCGCATCAGCCAATCGATAAGTCGGGTCGAAACCCATTGCAAGGCACGGTTCACGTACACCTCCCGTGGAAGCCGTCTTACTGAGTATAGACCCTGTGGAGCACTTGGTTTTTTCGGTGGGGGAGGGTGGTGCCGGGGGGGCATGTTGGATTCTTAGTAACTACTCAGCACAAAAAATAGCAGAAAACACTTGACAAGGTTTTTCGTACATTTCCTGTATTTCTGGTGCGGTTGGGGCGACACCTAAAACAGACTTGCGACAGCGCCCGAGTTGCTGTCAACGGCGAATCTCAACGCAATGCCATCCCGGCCCTTGCTGAATTTGTTTTTCGCCTCATAGCGCCCCTCAAAAGCCAAAATTGGCATTTCAAAACACGTGAGACAATAGCTGCAGGACCACTGGTCATGCAGGCCATCTCACATGAAGGTACAGGGCATCGATATCGACAAGGCGCTGACACAGGTCAGACAACAGCTGGAGCAAGAGAAAGATCTCTCGCCGGGTCTGCGCGCCAGCATCGAAATGCTGCTGACGCTGTTTGTCGTGTTGATCAACCGCCTGGGGATCAATAGTCGCAACAGCAGCAAGCCGCCTTCATCCGACCCCAATCGGCCAAAGCAGAAGCGATCTCGCTCGAAGCGACCCTCGGGCGGCCAACCCGGCCATGTCGGCAAGACACTGGAACCGGTCGAGGATCCTGACGACATCAGCGTCATCAAGATCGATCGCCGCCGCCTGCCACGGGGTGAGTATGTCGAGGCGGGGTTCGAGTCCCGGCAGGTGTTCGATATCGACATCAGACGGTGGGTCACTGAATACAAAGGGTAATCCCCCGGCTCTGCCGGGGAGACAGTAAAAGTTTGACAGATCCGGGAGTCCATCGGAAAAACTCCAAGTCGTGAGCCGCCAAGCTAACGACATAGGAGGAATCCGATGGAC
>JALULB010000391.1 GCA_027041035.1 Sedimenticola sp.
ACCGCGCAGTTGTCGATCATCGGCGCCATGCTGTTTCTGGCTCTGGCGCTGGCGCCACTCGCGACCGCGGCTTCCTTGAGGATAAGTCTCAGTTGAACATTTTCATGCGCTTTTACCATCGGCTGGCCTCGCCACGCCATTTCTACCAGATCGCCGGCCAGTGGATCCCGTGGCTGGGGGCGATCTCCCTGATACTGCTCGCCTGGGGTCTGTATGAGGGCCTGCTCGTCGCGCCCACCGACTACCAGCAGGGCGAGAGCTACCGGATCATCTTCATCCACGTGCCCGCCGCGTGGATGTCGATGTTCATCTACCTGATCATGGCGATCGCTGGCGCGATCAATCTGGTATGGCGCATGAAGATGGCCGAGGTGGTATTGGTCAGCAGCGCGCCGATCGGCGCGGTGTTCGCCTTCCTCGCGCTGGTGACCGGTTCCCTGTGGGGAAAACCCATGTGGGGTACCTGGTGGGTATGGGACGCGCGCCTGACCTCGGAACTTTTCCTGCTGTTTCTGTATCTAGGAATAATCGCGCTGCATGGCGCGATCGAGGACAAGCGCACCGCTGGACGCGCCGTGTCGATCCTGGCGCTGGTCGGGGTCATCAATCTGCCGATCATCCATTTCTCGGTGGAATGGTGGAATACCCTGCACCAGGGCTCGACGGTATCGGTGATGGGCGGCTCGAAGATGGATTCCCGCATGCTGCGGCCGTTGTTGATCATGAGCTTCGCGTTCAAGTTCTATTACGGCATGATCCTGTTCATGCGAGCGCGCAACGAGGTGCTGGACCGGGAGCGCAACACCAGCTGGGTGCGCCAGATCGCGGAGGGTAAGGCGTCATGAGTGAATTTCTGCATATGGGCGGTTACGCCTTCTATGTCTGGACCTCGTACGGGCTGGCTTTCGTGCTGATGCTCGTGCTGTTTGTTTCACCGATGATCGAGAAGAAAAGGCTAATCGCCGGAATCGCGCGCAAACTGCGCCGGGAGAGGAGAGAAAAATGACCCCCATTCGTAAAAAACGCCTGATGCTGGTCGGCTTGATGGTCGGCGCGGTCGGCATCGCCGCCGCGCTGGCACTGACCGCGTTCAACGACAATCTGATGTATTTCTATTCCCCGGCCGAGATCTCCGCTGGCGAGGCGCCCAGCGGTCACCCGATCCGGGTCGGCGGGCTGGTGGTCGAGCATTCCGTCAACCGCCAGGACGACGGTCTGACGGTGGCCTTCGATCTGACCGACAACAACAAGACGATCAAGGTCAACTATACCGGCATCCTGCCGGACCTGTTCCGCGAGGGTCAGGGCATCGTCGCGCTGGGTTCGCTGAACGACAAAAACGTCTTCGTCGCCTCCGAGGTACTCGCCAAGCATGACGAGAACTACATGCCGCCGGAGGTCGCCGATGCGCTGAAGACCGCGCACAACGACGGCATCGCCCAGCAGGCCGCGCGGAGTCTCGCGCAATGATCCCGGAGATTGGCAACTTCGCGCTGATCATCGCGCTGTCGCTGGCGATTCTGCTGGCGGTATTCCCGCTGTGGGGCAGCCTGAACAACAACTACAACTGGATGCGCATGGCGCGTCCGCTGGCGGTCGGCATGTTCGCCTTCATGGCGATCTCCTTCGGCTGCCTGGTGGCTTCGTTTCTGAACAACGATTTCTCGGTGATCTATGTCGCCACCAACGGCAACAGCAAGCTGCCGCTGATGTACAAGATCTCCGCCGTGTGGGGCGCGCACGAGGGTTCGCTGCTGCTGTGGGCCTTTCTGCTCAGCGGCTGGACGCTGGCGATCGCGATGTTCAGCCGTTCGCTGCCATTGCAAATGGTGTCGCGGGTGTTGTCGGTGATGGCCATCGTCGCGGTCGGCTTTCTGCTCTTCATGCTGGTCACCTCGAACCCGTTCGATCGCATCTTCCCGGCACCGCTGGAAGGCCGCGACCTGAACCCGCTGTTGCAGGATCCGGGTCTGGCGATCCATCCGCCGATGCTCTACATGGGCTATGTGGGTTTCGCTGTCGCCTTCGGTTTCGCCATCGCGGCGTTGATCGGCGGCAAGCTGGACGCGGCCTGGGCGCGCTGGTCACGACCCTGGACGACCATTGCCTGGGTATTCCTGACCGGCGGCATCGCGCTCGGCAGTTGGTGGGCCTATGACGAACTCGGCTGGGGTGGCTGGTGGTTCTGGGATCCGGTCGAGAACGCCTCGTTCATGCCCTGGCTGGTCGGCACCGCGCTGATGCATTCGCTGGCGGTCACCGAGAAGCGTGGCGCGTTCAAGAGCTGGACGGTGCTGCTCGCGATCGCGACCTTCTCGCTGAGCCTGCTCGGTACCTTCCTGGTGCGTTCCGGCGTATTGAACTCGGTGCATGCCTTCGCCAGCGACCCGGCGCGCGGCGTGTTCATCCTGATCTTCCTCTGCGTGGTCGTTGGCGGCTCGCTGGCGCTGTATGCCTGGCGCGCGCCCAGTGTTTCCAGTGGCGGCACCTTCGGCCTGCTGTCCCGCGAGACCTTTCTGCTGGTGAACAACCTGCTGCTCTCGGTGGTCGCCGCGATGGTGTTGTTCGGCACCCTCGCGCCGCTGATCTACGAGGCGATGGGCTGGGGCAAGATCTCGGTCGGCTTTCCATGGTTCAACCAGATGTTCGTGATCCTGACGCCACTGCTCGCGGTGGCGATCGGCGTCGGACCGTTGTCGCGCTGGAAGCACAACGATCCGAAATGGTTGTTCGCGCAATTGAAGAATGCCTTGATCGTCACCGCGATCATCGCGGTGATCGCATTGTTGCCTTGGGTCAATCATGGCCATCTGCTGGTCTCGCTCGGCATCGTGCTGGCCGCGTGGATCGTCTCGACCCAGGTCGAAAGCCTGCGTCAGCGGGTACGCAACCGGCGCGGCATCGGCGCCATCTGGCAGGACTTGCGCAATGGCAGCCGTTCCTACTACGGCATGTGGCTGGCGCATATCGGTGTTGCCGCGTTCATCATCGGCATCACCGGTGTGACCAACTTCGAGATCGAGCGCGACGTGCGCATGGCGCCCGGCGCAAAGGCAGAGATGGCCGGCTACGAGTTCGTCTTCGAAGGCGTGGTAAAAACCATGGGGCCGAACTACGAAGCGGATCGCGGTCGCGTCAGCATCTACGAGGACGGCAAGAAGATCGGCGTGCTGGAACCAGAGAAGCGCATCTATTTCTCCCAGGCGAAGCCGATGACCGAGGCCGCGATCGATATCACCTGGTCGCGTGACCTGTATGTGTCGCTGGGCGAATCGCTGGGCAACGGCGAATGGGCGATGCGCCTGTACTACAAACCTTTCGTGCGCTGGATCTGGGCCGCCGCCATTCTGATGGCGCTCGGTGGTCTGCTGGCGATCAGCGATCGGCGCTACCGCCTGCTACGGCGCAAGGCAACGATCAAGACACCCGTCGCCACGGCAGGAGCAAAGGCATGAAGCGCACGCTGAAGTTCATTCTGCCCTTGGCGATCTTCCTCGGTATCGCGATCTTTCTGTATCGCGGCCTGAGCATCGATCCGCACGCGATCCCGTCACCGCTGATCGACAAGCCCTTGCCGGCGTTCGAACTGCCGCTACTGACAGCGGAGGGCAAGAGCCTGTCGAACAAGGATCTGCTCGGCAAGGTCTACCTGCTGAACGTCTGGGCAACCTGGTGCGTCTCCTGCCGCGCCGAGCACCGCACCCTGGTGCAACTCGCCCAATCCGGCCTGCTGGACATCTATGGCATCGACTGGAAGGACGATGACGCCGCCGCCCGGGTCTGGCTTAACCAGCTCGGGAATCCGTACCAGGCGGTGATGGTCGACAAGAAGGGCCGCACCGCGATCGATCTCGGTGTGTATGGCGCGCCCGAGACCTTTCTGGTCGACAAGAAGGGCGTGATACGCAAGAAATACGCCGGCGCGATCACACCTTCCCTGCTGGAAAGCGAGATCCTCCCATTGGCGAAGAAACTGAGGGCTGAAAGTTGAGCAAGACATTATTGGCCGCCCTGCTGCTCGGGCTGAGCCTGTCGCTGCACGCGGCGAGCACGCTGGAGCAGTTCCACTTCGACAAGCAGCAGCAGACCGACGATTTCCGCGACCTGCTCGGACAGATGCGCTGTCTGGTCTGCCAGAACGAGTCGCTTGCCGCGTCGAACGCCGATCTGGCGCAGGATCTGCGCGAGGAACTGTACGAACAGGTTGCCTCCGGCAAGAACAAGCAGGACGTGATCGACTTCATGGTCGCGCGTTATGGCGATTTCGTGCTGTACAAGCCGCCACTGCGGCCGTCGACCTACCTGATCTGGTTCGGTCCGATCCTGCTGCTGCTGATCGGCGCGGTGATTCTCTATCGCATCCTGCGCAAGCAGACCTCGATGAAAGAGCCGACGCTGACCGAAGCGGAAAAACAACGCGCCGAAGCGCTCCTCAAATCCACTGAATCCGACACACCTGCCTCATGACTTTATTCTGGATCATTGCCGCCGGCCTGACGTTGCTGGCAATCGCGTTCGTTCTTTTTCCGCTGTTCTTCGGCAAATCCCAGGAGCAGGAGGATGTCGACCGGAACAAACTGAACATCGAGGTCATCCGCCAGCAACTCGCCGAGTTGGACGCCGATCTGGCCGCCGGCACCCTGGAACGGGAGCAGTACGACAAGGCGCGCGAGGATCTGGAGCGCGAGCTGCTGGCCGACGTATCCGATGACGACGGCGCGGTGACGACCACCGGTAGCGGCAAATGGGCCTTTATCGTCTCCGCCATCCTGATTCCATTGATCGCCTTTCCGCTGTATTCCGCCATCGGCGGCTACGACGAACTGACCCAGGCACCCGTGGCGGCTCATCAAACCGCCCAGGGCGGCGCTGGAAAGAACCTGCCGCCACTGGACAAGATGATCGGCGCGCTGGAAGCCAAGTTGCGGCAGGATCCGAACAACGTCCAGGGCTGGCAGTTGCTCGGCCGCACCTACATCGCGCTGAAACGCCCGACGGACGCACGGAACGCCTACAAGAAGGCCTATGAACTCAGCCCGGAGGATCCCGATGTCCTGCTCGCCTACGCCGATGTGCTGGCCGCGCTGAACGACGACAGCTTCAGCGGAGAACCCGCGCGACTGGTGGACAAGGCACTGAAACTCTCGCCGGAACACCCGAACGGCCTGTGGATGGCCGGCGTCGTCGAATTCCAGCGCGGCGCGTTCAAGAAATCCGTCGCCCACTGGGAAAAACTGAAGACCATGCTGCCGCCGGCCAGCGAGAATCTCGCCGATCTGGATGCCGCGATCAAGGAAGCCCGCTCGCGCGCCGGCATGCCGGCACCCGCGGAACTGCCGTCGATCATGGCCGCCGCCAGTGGCAAGGGCATCCAGGTCACGGTGGATATCGATCCGGCGCTGAAGGGCCAGTACACGCCCGACGACACGGTATTCATCTACGCGAAGGCCATGTCCGGCCCGCCGATGCCGCTCGCCGTGGTACGCAAGAAGGTCTCCGACCTGCCGGTCACCGTCACGCTGGATGACTCGATGGCAATGATGCCACGGTTGAAGCTGTCCGGTTTCCCTCGGGTGGCGATTGGCGCGCGCATCTCGAAGTCCGGCAAGCCAGTCGCGTCGGATGGCGATCTGGAAGGCAGTGTCGGCCCGGTTCCGACCCAGGGCGGCCAAGCCGTCTCGGTGACGATCGACCAGGTACACGGCGCCGCCCGGGTTCCATCGGCCCAGGCGCCGGTCGCGGAGGCCGCAAGCGAGTCGACGAAGGCCGTCGCGGTGGCTCCCGTTGCTCCAGCGACCCCTGCCCCGATGGCTCCGGCAGCCAGCGCCAGACCCGGCATCACAGTGCGGGTAGACATCGACCCGGCATTGAAGAGCCGTTACTCACCGAACGACCTGCTGTTCGTCTACGCCAAGGCCACATCCGGCCCGCCAATGCCACTCGCCGTGGTACGCAAACGCGCGGCCGACCTGCCGTTGACCGTCAGACTGGACGACTCGATGGCGATGATGCCGCAACTGCGCCTGTCCGCTTTCCCCAAGGTCACCGTCGGCGCGCGCATCTCCAAATCCGGCCGGCCAATGGCCTCGCCGGGCGACCTGGAAGGCGTGGTCAGTCCGGTTCCCACCCGGGGAAGCGACGCCGTGACGATAACCATCAGCCAAGTCCGCTAGGAGCCTGTCGGGTTTAACTGATCGTAGCGAGGGAAAGACCGGTGACCGGTTTGAGGCCTATTTTTCGATCTTTTGAGGAGAATAGCACCGCTATTTGACGAAAACTTTGCCAGGAGCAAAGTTTCACGCCAGCCCCGTAGGGGTGAGGCGCAGGGATGCGCCGAATAAAA
>JALULB010000392.1 GCA_027041035.1 Sedimenticola sp.
ACATCCCTGTAACGATCACATTTTTTGCCTTGATCTGACGCATTTCAGCGGCGATCTGAGCAGTTACCCTTTATTTGATCTACTCGCTGAGTAGTTACTGAAAATTACCTCATTCGACTGGAGAAAAACATGCGCTGGAGAACCGGGCGACGCAGTTCCAATGTAGAAGACCGACGCGGCAAGGGCATGAAGCGGGGCCTCGTCGGTGGCGGCATCGGCACGATATTGATTGCGCTGGTCGCGATGTATTTTGGCGTGGATCCGTCCGTGGTGATGCAGCAGGGCGCAAGCTCCGGTGGCGCCTCGCGCGGCGGGGACGGCGCGTACCAGCCCAGCGCTCACGAGCAGGAACTGGCCGCCTTCGCGTCCACCGTGCTGGCGGATACCGAGGATACCTGGACGAAGCTGTTTCAGCAGGCCGGCAAGCGCTACCAGAAGCCGAAGCTGGTACTGTATTCCGGCATCACGCAATCGGCCTGCGGCACCGGGCAGGCGGCAATGGGGCCGTTCTACTGTCCGGGTGACTACAAGGTGTACCTCGACCTGAGTTTCTTCGACGAACTCCAGCGCCGTCACGACGCCCCGGGCGATTTCGCCCAAGCCTATGTGCTGGCCCACGAGGTCGGCCACCATGTGCAGAACCTGCTCGGCATCTCCGACAAGGTGAACAAGCTGCGGCGCAAACTGAGCAAGGAGGAATTCAACCGGGTCTCGGTGCGCATGGAGCTACAGGCGGATTGCCTGGCTGGCGTGTGGGCGAATCACGCGGATCGTGATCGCCAGATCCTGGAGCGCGGCGATATCGAGGAGGCGTTGAACGCCGCCACCCAGATCGGCGACGACCGCTTGCAGAAGCAGGCGCAGGGCTATGTCGTGCCGGAATCCTTTACCCACGGCACCTCCGAACAGCGCATGCGCTGGTTCGCGCGCGGCATGAAGGGCGGCGAGATCGCCAGTTGTAATACCTTCAAGGCGAACCGGCTGTGATGCAGCGCCTGCTGGTCGCGGCGCAGTTCGTGCTGATCGGGCTGATCGCCTGGCCGTGGTGGGGGAGCCGCTCCAACCTGGCCGCGTTGCTGCTGATCGTGCCGAGTGGGTTGATCGCGCTCTGGGCGCTGTGCCACAACCGTCCGGGGAACTTCAATATCCGACCGGCCTTGAAGGAGGGCGCCGAACTGGTGACCAGCGGGCCTTATCTGTGGGTCAGGAACCCGATGTATGTATCGCTGCTGTTGCTGATGCTCGGCGTGGTGGTGTTTCACGGCCACCCGAACTACCTGTTGCTGTGGTTCGGTCTGGCGGTCGTGCTGGCGATGAAGGTGCGCCTGGAAGAGGCTTTTCTGCTTGAGCGTTTTCCGGACTACGCGGAATACATGGCACGCGTGAAACGCTTCATTCCGCGTATCTACTGATCTACGCGGTAATTCTTTCCGGCGTCTGGTCGAGAAACTGGCGGATATCCGCTTGATACTCCGAACTCTTCAGCATGGTTGCGATACGGTAGGTGCCGCCGTTCGGCGCGCGGTCGTCGTTCAGCAGATTGACGAAGAAGGGCTCCACCGGCTGCTTTTGCGCATTGCGCACGATCAGCACCTGTGGTCGTGCTTTCTGCCTTGCCGATGGAATGCGCGTGACGATGCCGATCTCGCCGCTGTTCAGTTGCACCACGCTGCCGACCGGATACAGGCCGATGCTCTGGATGAATTTCATCACATAGGTCTTCTCGAAATGCGTGTCCTTGCTGTCGTGCAAGATCTTCAGACCCTGTAGCGAGGTCAGGCCAGGCTTGTAGACACGCTCGCTGGTGATGGCATCGTAGGCATCCACCACGCTGACGATCTTGGTATAGGGCGTGGTCTGGTCACGGTTCAGACCGCGCGGATAGCCGGTGCCGTCGAGGCGTTCGTGATGGCTGTGCGCGACGCTCATCGCGCCACTGGTCAGGCCGCTGTAGCCCATCAGGATGTTACGCCCCTCGGTCGGGTGCTGTTTCATCACCTGAAACTCGTCCGGGGTCAGCCGGCCCGGTTTGTTCAGTACCTCCAGCGGCGTGCTGACCTTACCGATATCGTGCAGCATGCCACATTCGCCCAGATCTTCGAGCTGGTGCCTGTCCATGCCCAGATGACGACCCAGCGCGATCGCCAGAATCGCCACGTTCAAGCTGTGCTGGGAGGTGTACTCGTCGCGATTCTTCAGTCGGGTCAGCAGGGTCATCGCCGCCTCGTGCTGGATGACCCGGTCGACGCATTCGGAAACCGCCTCCTTGATCTGGGGGACATCGAGCGAGCCGCCAAGGCGGATATCGTCCATCATGTCCTTCACCAGGTGATGGGCCGCCTGGTAGGAGCGTGCCGATTTGCGCAGTTGTTCGCGCTCGATGCGTTGCTCCCGCGCGCTCATTCGCGGCGGGTTTCGCCGGCGGCTGAGCTTCTTGCGTTCCGTCTGCCGGTTGGCGTCGATATAGACATGCTTGCAGGTCTTTTGCACCTCGGCGATCTCGTCCGCGGTATGCACGGTGAATCCCTGAAACATGAACGGGGATTCCAGCCATGGACGATCCAGCTCGTTGATGTACATGCCGGGTTCGAGCTGGTCGACCGGAATGAGGATGCTGTTGGCGTTGCTTGTCATGCGGAAGTCGATTCCCGAGCCTTCTGACTTGAATGGCGGATATGCAAGCCTTAGCGGTATGTTGTTGAAGCGGCTTGAGTAAGCTGAGAAGGGGGGTACTAAGCGATCATCGAGAACGCGCGGGCGCGCGGGTTTCGGTTTTCGCTACTTATAGCCTCCGCCGGCCAAACGTCGGATTCTAGCGTGCGTGCCATTGCGTTCCTGGCAAGGCGCGAGGAGGCCGTGGGGCCACTCCCCACAACGACGAGCAACGCCGCCAGGGGCGGAAGGGTGCGTGCGATAGTTCCGAGGTTTGGCCGGCGGAGGCTATATCCAGTAGTATTGAGAGATTCGGACCGTGGGCCGGCCCCGTGGTGCCGTGAACAGAGAGAATCATCGAGGAGAACAAGCATGTCTGAAGAAGCGCTGTATAAGGTGCCGCCGGAATTCGCGAAAAATGCCCATATCGACGCGGACAAGTACGCGGCGATGTACCGCCAGTCGATCGACGACCCGGACACCTTCTGGGCGGAGCAGGCGGAAGCCTTCATTACCTGGTACAAACCCTGGGACAAGGTGCTGGAATGGGATTTCAACGATCCGGACATCAAGTGGTTTCAGGGCGGCAAGCTGAATGTCTCCTACAACTGCCTGGACCGGCACCTGGACAGCCGTGGCGATCAGACCGCGATCATCTGGGAAGGCGACGACCCCTCCGTCGACAAGAAACTCACCTATCGCGAGCTCTACGAAGCCGTATGCAAATGCGCCAACGTACTGAAGAACCGAGGGGTCAAGAAGGGCGATCGTGTGTGCATCTACATGCCGATGATCCCGGAAGCCGCCGTGGCGATGCTCGCTTGCGCGCGCATCGGCGCGGTGCATTCGGTGGTCTTCGGTGGCTTCTCGCCGGATTCGCTGCGTGACCGCATCCTCGACTCGGATTGCCAGACCGTCATCACCGCCGACGAAGGCGTGCGCGGCGGCAAGCACGTGCCGTTGAAGGCGAACGTCGACACGGCGCTGGAATCCTGCCCGAACGTGCATACCGTGCTGACGGTGAAATGCACCGGCGGCGATGTCGCCTGGAACGACGCACGGGATGTCTGGTACGAAGAGCTGATGGCCTCCGCCAGCGACGATTGCCCGCCCGAGGAGATGGACGCCGAGGATCCGCTGTTCATCCTCTATACCTCCGGTTCCACCGGCAAGCCGAAGGGCGTGTTGCACACCACCGGCGGCTACCTGCTGTTCAGCGCGATCACGCACAAGTATGTCTTCGACTACCACGAGGGCGATGTCTACTGGTGTACCGCCGATGTCGGCTGGATCACCGGGCATACCTACATCGTCTACGGGCCGTTGAACAACGGCGCGATCACCCTGATGTTCGAAGGGATACCCACCTACCCCGACGCCTCGCGTTTTTGGCAGGTGATCGACAAGCACCAGGTCAATACCTTCTATACCGCGCCAACCGCGATCCGCGCGCTGATGCGCGCCGGTGACGAACCGGTAAAGAAGACCCGCCGCGAATCCCTGCGCCTGCTCGGCACGGTCGGCGAGCCGATCAATCCCGAGGCCTGGGAGTGGTACTATCACGTCGTCGGCGACGCTCGCTGCCCGATCGTCGATACCTGGTGGCAGACCGAAACCGGCGGACACATGATCACGCCGCTGCCCGGCGCCACCGACCTGAAGCCCGGCTCCGCGTCCAAGCCGTTCTTCGGCGTCAGCCCGGCGATCGTCGACGCCGACGGCAAGGAACTCGAAGGCGAATGCGAAGGCAACCTGATCATCACCCGGCCCTGGCCCGGCATGCTGCGCAGCGTCTTCGGTAACCACCAGCGTTTCAAGGACACCTACTTCGCCACCTATCCCGGCAATTATTTTACCGGTGACGGTTGCCGTCGCGACAAAGACGGCTACTATTGGATAACCGGGCGCGTCGACGATGTGCTGAACGTCTCCGGGCATCGCCTGGGCACCGCCGAGATCGAATCCGCGCTGGTATTGCACGACAAGGTCGCCGAAGCAGCCGTGGTCGGCTTTCCGCACGAAATCAAGGGGCAGGGCATCTACGCCTATGTCACCCTGATGGCCGGCGTCGAGCCGAGCGATGAGCTGAAAACCGAACTGGTGAAGCTGGTGCGCAAGGAGATCGGTCCGATCGCGACCATCGATGTCATCCAGTGGGCGCCGGCGTTGCCGAAGACCCGTTCTGGTAAAATCATGCGTCGTATTCTGCGCAAGGTCGCCGCCAACGAACTGGATTCGCTGGGCGATACCTCGACCCTGGCCGATCCCGGCGTGGTCGACGATCTGGTGCATAATCGCGCGAACAAATAACCCCGTCCCGCGCCATTTCGGAATGGCGCCCGAGGGCGCGGGATCATCAACCGAAAGTCACATGGGGAATTTTATGTCGGAACTCAAGGTCGGCGTTTTCGTCGATGCTGAAAACATCCGCTACAACGGCGGCTATCAGATGCGCTACGATATTCTGCGCCGCTTCGCCGGCCGGAACGGCGGTCTGGTGCTGCGCCTGAACACCTACCTCGCGCTGGACCAACAGCGCATCAAGGAAGATTCGGATTACGCCGAGAAAACCTTCGCCTACCAGAACATGGTCCGCGAGTTCGGCTGGAAGATCGTCGTCAAGCCGGTGCGGCGTTTTCTCGACGACGAAGGCAACGTCAAGGTCAAGGCCAACGCCGACCTGGACCTGGCCGTCGACGCCATGCTACAGGTCGAAAACCTCGACGAGATCCTGCTGGTCACCGGCGACGGCGACTTCCTGCAAGTGGTCACCGCGCTGCAAAACAAGGGCTGCCGGGTCGAACTGCTGGCCTTCAAGAACGTCTCGCGGCAACTGCAACGTCAGGTCGATGCCTTCCACTCCGGCTACCTGATTCCGGACCTGTTGCCGATCAGCTACGAGCCGAAGAACGAATGGGGCAAGCCCGGTTCCGTGGTGCGTGGCTTCTGCAGCAAATGGTTCTCCGAGAAGGGCTACGGTTTCCTCAGCTACGTCAAACACCTGTCGCCCAACATGTGGGTCACCGATCCGCGCGAGGCCGACTCACCCTACGCCGCCGCCTTCTGCCATATCAACGAACTCGCCGATGACGTCACCCCCGACGACCTGCAAAGCCGCGACACCATCGTTGAATTCTACTTACAGGAAAGCGAGAAGAACGACGGCCTGATCGCGCAGAACGTGCGCATGGTGCATACCCCGAGCAAGGGCATTCCGGCGTTTCGGCGTATCGACGACATCGCCTGAACCCGATTCATGGGCCTCACACTCGCGCGCATCGCTGAACAGACCGGCGCCCGGCTGGCTGGCGACCCCGGGGCGGTCGTCAGCGGCGTGCAGGCGCTCGACGACGCCGCTCCCGGCGACCTGAGCTTCGCCAACGGCGCGCGCCAGCGCAAGCAAGTCGAAAACAGTCACGCGACAGCCATCTTCGTGCCGCCGGATTTCCCGACCCTCGAGGACCGCAACCTGCTGCACGTCGAACAGCCTCGCGCCGCCCTCATACAGGTCATGGAGGCGCTCTATCCGCCGATCAGGGGCGGGGCGGGCATTCATCCGCGCGCCGTGATCGCCGACGATGCCGAAATCGCATCCGACGTGACCATCGGTCCCTGCGCCGTCATCGAATCCGGCGCGCGGATCGGCCCGGGGTGCGTCATCGACGCCGGCGTCTTTATCGG
>JALULB010000393.1 GCA_027041035.1 Sedimenticola sp.
ATCAACGGCGTCATCCAGTAGTGGATATCA
Source organism: Sedimenticola sp. (assembly GCA_027041035.1). Taxonomy (GTDB): domain Bacteria; phylum Pseudomonadota; class Gammaproteobacteria; order Chromatiales; family Chromatiaceae; genus JALSSX01. The sequence goes on from JALULB010000393.1 coordinate 31, forward strand.
CTCCCACTGAACTGCTGTTTCAATCGCCCGAGCAACTCGCAGGCGGTCGCGCGTGGCAGGTGTGTCTGGATCATCCAGCCACGCCGATAACCGGCGACCTTCTCCGCCGCGCTCATGCTGTGTTCCGAGCCGCCATGACCGTTCACCGGCAGGCTGATGAAACCGGTGACCTCGGGCTGTTCCAGCAGCCAGTCGACCACCGGATCGGATAGCGGCGGCGGCAATACCAACGACAGCAGCGCCTCGTCATGGTCGCGGGTGGTCTCGCTTTCGTTCATGCTCATGAGGCTTGCTCCTGTGATTCCGAGGCAAAGGCGAAGCGGCGATAGAGAATCGGCAACAGTATCAGCGTCAGCAAGGTCGCCGAGATCAGACCGCCGATCACGACGATCGCCAACGGACGCTGAATCTCGGAACCGGGACCGCTGGCGAACAGTAACGGCACCAGGCCAAAGGCGGCGATGCTGGCGGTCATCAATACCGGCCGCAAGCGCCTTCTGGCACCCTCCACGACCACCTCGCGCAGCGGCTTGCCCAGCGCATGCAATTGATTGAAGTAGGTGACCATGACCACGCCGTTCAACACCGCGATGCCGAGCAGCGCGATGAAGCCCACCGAGGCTGGCACCGACAGGTACTCGCCGGTCAGCCACAACCCGACGATGCCGCCGATCATCGCGAACGGGATATTGCTCAACACCAGGATCGCCTGACGCGCCGAGCGAAAGGTCGAAAACAGGATCAGAAAGATCAGGCCGATCGCCACCGGCACGACGATGGAAAGGCGCTTCGCCGCGCGCTGCTGGTTCTCGAATTCGCCACCCCATTCCAGGTAAAAGCCGATCGGCAGTTTCACCCGCGCCGCGACCTGCTTGCGCGCGTCCTCGACAAAGCTCACCAAGTCACGACCGGAAACATTCGCGATCACCACCGACATGCGCTTGCCTTTCTCGCGTTGCACCGACACCGGCCCTTCGGCGCGCTGCATGCGCACCAACGACGACAACGCCACGCGGCGACCATCGGGTAACGCCAGATGCAGCCCGGCGAAGGTCGCCGAGGAGTCACGCACCGCTTTGGGTCCCTTGATGACCAGCGGAATCCGTCGCGTGCCCTCATAGACAGTACCGAGACGCAGGCCCTCGATCTGCGCGCGCAACGTGTCCTCCAGGGTATCCACATCCAGCCCGAGGCGGCCGGCGGCGAGACGATCCACGACCAGACGAAAATACTGCGCGCCCTCGTTACGCGGGGTATATACATCCGACGCGCCGGCGATCTCCCGCACCACGTTCACCACCGCGTCGGCGGTGCTGTTCAGCTCGTCCTGGTTCTCGCCGAAGATCTTGATCGCGAGATCGCCACGCACCCCGGTGAGCATCTCCGAGACACGCATCTCGATCGGCTGGGTAAACGCATAGGCAACACCCGGAAAATCCGCCAGAACGGTACGGATCTTCGCTTTCAGCGCCTCCTTGTCCGCTACCGCCCATTCATCGATCGGCTTGAGTACCAAAAAGCTGTCGGTCTCGTTGAGTCCCATCGGGTCGAGGCCCAGCTCATCGGAACCGGTGCGCGCGATGACGCTGGTCACCTCGGGTACGCGCCGGATCAGTTCGCGCTGAAAGGCCATGTCGATCTTCAGCGACTGCTCCAGGTTGATGGACGGCAGCTTCTCCAGTTGCACGATCAAATCGCCCTCATCCATGGTCGGCATGAAAGTCTTGCCGACCTGGGTATAGAGAAAACCCGCCGCGGCAAGCATCAGCAGTGCCA
>JALULB010000394.1 GCA_027041035.1 Sedimenticola sp.
TGTCATAACCATCGGCGTCGATATTGGCGTTGGTGGTGGCGTCGAAGCCATCGGTATCGGAGTAGCCGACGCGCGCGCTGTAGCGGTTGTGCTCGTCGCCGCCGGACACGCCGATGTTGCCGTCGATGGTGTTGTAAGTGCCGTAGCCGAGATGCGCGTCCCAATGCTGGCCCGGTTGGCCCTGGCGGGTGAAGATCTGGATCACGCCGCCGATCGCGTCGGAGCCGTAGAGTTGCGCGCGCGGCCCGCGAACCACCTCGATACGTTCGATCTGCGCGAGTGGCAGAAATTGCCATGCCGGCGAGCCGAGGGTGGCGGAGCCGACGCGCTGGCCGTCGATCAACAACAGCACATGGCCGCTGCCGGTGCCGCGCAGAAACAGGCTGGTGGCCTTGCCGCGACCGCCGCTGTTGGCGAAGGTGATGCCGGCGCGCTCGCGCAGCAGATCGGCCACGTCCAGCGCCTGGCTGGTGTCGATGTCGCTGCGTGTGATGACGCTCACCGAGGCGAGTGTCTGGTCGGCGGTGCGCGCGGTACGTGTCGCGGTGACGTTGATGGTGTCGAGTCGTTCGGCGTGCGCCGGCAGCGTGGCGAGCAGGCTGGTGGCCAGCAGGGAGAGTCGGAGTTTCATGGTGTCGTGCCTCTGAAGGGACGCCGGGGCGTCCGCGTGCGATAACGATCCCGCCGGGGTCCGTCGAATTCGAGGCAAACGCCGTCGAACCCGGCGGACTCCGCGATACGGGCATTCGGGCGCGTCAGCCAAACGGTGGGAGATTACCGCCCCATTGCATCCTCCGTGCAGTGGGTGAGTGACGCGGATCCGGCAGGTCTCCTGGCTTGCGTATCGTCATCGCGCGCCGCCTTCCCGAAATTGCTTTCAGTGGCGTCGTGGCGCGCGACTACTCGCTTACAGTTGCGGGGACAGCCCGGGGTTTGCACCCGGTTCCCTTTTCACCATCTTCATGATGGCACCGGATCGGTGCGCGTATTCTATGGATTGTTCATGCGAAATCAAGCGTTTGCTGGTCTGCATGGCAACGCCGGCTCAAAATGCCTATTGCCGCCACGGGAGGGGAGCCGCTAAACTTGGCGGCTAAATCCCGACAGAAACACTCAGTTTTTAGGCGGGTTTTGTCGGATCAGTTTGAAGGGGAAATCTATTGAGTCATTCCGCGAATGTCCTCCGCCCGGAGGAATACTATATAGAAGACGAACCCTATTACGAGCCGGTCGGCGAGGAGATAGCCGTTTTCGAGGCGGCTTATCGCAATGCGCTGCCGGTGCTGCTGAAAGGCCCGACCGGCTGCGGCAAGACGCGCTTCATGGAACACATGGCATGGCGACTGAAAAGACCGCTGATCACGGTTTCCTGCCACGATGATCTGACCGCCTCCGACCTGGTCGGGCGTTTCCTAGTGAAGGCCGGCGAGACGCAATGGGTCGACGGCCCGCTGGCGCGCGCGGTGCGCGCTGGTGGTATCTGCTATCTGGACGAGATCGTCGAGGCGCGCAAGGACACCACGGTGGTCATCCATCCGCTGGCGGACGACCGACGTGTATTGCCGATGGAGAAGATCGGCGAGCTGCTCGAAGCCGGTCCGGAGTTCTGTCTGGCCATCTCTTACAATCCCGGCTATCAGAGCGTGCTGAAGGATCTGAAACAAAGCACCCGGCAGCGCTTCATCGCGCTGGAGTTCGATTACCCGGACGCGGCGCTGGAACAGAAGATCATCGAGAAAGAGGCCGGCGTGGATGCCGGCTTGGCGCGCAAGCTGGTGAAGTTCGCGCAGATGACGCGCAAC
>JALULB010000395.1:0-2675 GCA_027041035.1 Sedimenticola sp.
GCCAAGGTACACCTGGTTACCGGCGCGGTCAGCGCGGCGCAGAACATCGTCAAGTGCGTGCGCCGCTGCGGGCTGGAGGTCGACGACCTGATCCTCGAACAGCTCGCGTCGAGCTACGCGGTGCTCAGCGAGGAGGAGAAGGAGTTGGGCGTGTGCCTGGTCGACATCGGCGGCGGCACCACGGATATCGCGATCTTCACCGAGGGCGCGATCCGGCATACCGCCGTGATCCCGATCGCCGGTGATCAGGTGACCAATGACATCACCGTGGCCTTGCGCACGCCGACGCACAACGCCGAGGAGATCAAGCTGAAATACGCCTGCGCGCTGACCCAGCTGGCCAGCGCCGACGAATCCATCGAGGTGCCGAGCATCGGCGATCGCGCGCCGCGACGCCTGGCGCGCCAGACCCTCGCCGAGGTCGTCGAGCCGCGTTACGAGGAATTGCTTTCGCTGGTGCAGGCGGAACTGCGCCGTAGCGGCTTCGAGGACCTGATTGCCGGCGGTGTCGTCATCACCGGCGGCAGCGCGAAGATGGAAGGCCTGATCGATCTTGCCGAGGAGGTGTTCCATATGCCGGTGCGACTCGGGATACCGCAGCACGTCAGTGGCCTCGCCGAAGTGGTAAGTAACCCGATTCATGCCACCGGCGTCGGCTTGCTGTTGTTTGCGCGCAATAACCGCAACGCGATCGGGCGGAATATCGATGAGAACGGTGGAATGCAATCGATCTGGAGCCGCATGAAAAACTGGTTTCAGGGGAATTTCTGATCGGTGCGATTGCCCCGGTCGAAGCGTCGCGACGCTGTCGCGGCGGAAGTAGAACCCAGGCGTATGAGGCGTACGCCCGAGTGAGTGTAAGTTGACAAGTCCGTGGAGGATTGAGCATGTTTGAATTGATGGATGTAGATACGCAGAACGCAGTGATCAAGGTTATCGGTATCGGTGGTGGTGGTGGAAATGCCATCAATCACATGATCGTCAACGAGATCGACGGCGTGGACTTCATCTGCGCGAATACCGATGCACAGGCGCTGAACAACAGCCAGGTGCGTACCGTGCTGCAGATCGGTTCCAGCGTCACCAAGGGACTCGGCGCGGGCGCCGATCCGGAGATCGGCCGGCAGGCCGCCGAGGAGGATCTGGATCGCATCAAGGAGGCCATAGAAGGCTCCGACATGGTTTTCATCACCGCCGGCATGGGGGGAGGCACCGGCACCGGCGCGGCGCCGGTGGTGGCCAAGGTGGCGCGTGATCTGGGTATTCTGACCGTGGCCGTGGTCACCAAGCCGTTTCCGTTCGAGGGCGGGAGGCGCATGGCGGTCGCCGAAGAGGGAATCAAGGAACTCGGTGAGCATGTCGATTCGCTGATCACCATCCCGAACGAGAAATTGCTCGCGGTGCTCGGCAAGCACATGACCCTGCTCGATGCCTTCGGCGAGGCCAACGACGTGCTGCGCAACGCGGTGCAGGGTATCGCCGAGTTGATCACCCGCCCGGGCCTGATCAACGTCGATTTCGCCGACGTGCGTACCGTGATGTCGGAGATGGGCATGGCGATGATGGGCAGTGGTTCGGCGGCCGGCGAGGATCGCGCCCGCGAGGCGGCCGAGCAGGCGATCAACAGCCCGCTGCTGGAGGATATCGATCTGGCCGGCGCGCATGGCGTGTTGGTGAATATCACCGCGGGTCTGGACATGTCCATCGGTGAGTTCGACGAGGTGGGTACCACGATCAAGGAGTTCGCGGACGACGAAGCCACCGTCGTGGTGGGCACGGTGATCGATCCGGAGATGGGCGACCAGTTGCGCGTGACCGTGGTCGCCACGGGCCTGGGCAAGGAAGGCCGTCCCGCGGTGGCGCCGGTCGAGGAGGTCGCCCAGGTCCGCCTGGTCAGCAACGAGACCCCGGAGCCGGTTCGGGAGCGCGAGCCGGCGGTAGTCAACGAGCATCCCACGCATGCGACCGCGACGACGAGGGCGACCGAAACCGCCGTTGGCGGTTCCTACAACGAACCGGCGAAGAAGAAACGCGGCATGGACTACCTGGATATTCCGGCGTTTCTGCGTCGTCAGGCGGATTGATGCCGGCGGGTTTCGATCACGTGACAGTCGGCCCTGTGTTGTAAAAAACACAAACTTGCGAAAAATACCAATTTAGTGCTATTTTAGATAGTGTGAACTGGTTGGCTGAATGGATGTATTATCAGCCGTTTTCGTTGGGCGGGCTAACTGAACGTATCGAGACTATGATCAAACAAAGAACACTCAGGAATGTGATTCGGGCTACCGGGGTTGGTTTGCATACCGGGGAAAAGGTCTATCTTACCCTGCGGCCCGCCGCGCCGGACTCGGGCATCGTGTTTCGTCGAGTGGATCTGGACGATCCGGTGGATATCAAGGCGTGTCCCGAGAACGTCGGCGATACGCGCTTGTCCACGACGCTGGAAAAGGACGGCGTGCGCATCTCCACGGTCGAGCACCTGCTGTCGGCCTTTGCCGGGCTGGGCATCGACAATGCCTATGTCGATGTCAGTGCCTCGGAAGTGCCCATCATGGACGGCAGCGCCGGCCCGTTTGTATTTTTGATACAGTCGGCCGGGGTCGAGGAGCAGCCGGCGGCGAAGCGCTTCATCCGCATCAAGCGCAAGGTGCGCGTCGAGGACGGCGACAAAT
>JALULB010000395.1:2685-6292 GCA_027041035.1 Sedimenticola sp.
TCGTTCGAGCCGTTCGAGGGCTTCAAGGTGTCTTTTGCGATCGCGTTCGATCATCCAGCCTTTCGGGAGCGCAGCAACTATGCGTCCATCGATTTCTCCTCCACCTCCTTCGTAAAGGAAGTCAGCCGCGCGCGCACCTTCGGTTTTCTACGGGATCTCGAGATGCTGCGCGAGCGCAACCTGGCGCTCGGCGGCAGTCTCGACAACGCGGTCGTGGTGGATGACTATCGCGTCGTCAATGACGATGGCCTGCGTTACGAGGACGAGTTCGTCAAGCACAAGATCCTCGATGCGATCGGCGATCTGTACCTGCTTGGCCACAGCCTGATCGGCGCCTTCGAGGGCTGCAAGTCCGGACATGCGCTGAACAATCGCCTGTTGCGCTCGCTGCTGGCCGATGAGTCCGCGTGGGAAGAGGTCACCTTCGACGAGGAACGTGGCGCGCCGATCTCCTACATGAAGCCGGCTTGCGTCAGCGTATAGAGGCGGGTTTCGCGCAGGGATTCATGCCTCGGGCTTCGGTCGATGCCTGCTCAGGCGCCGCAGCGCATTGGCGAGTTCCGGGTCTTCGAGGCTCTCCGCCGTGCGGGCGATGGCCGCGGCGGATGCCATGCTGATCGATTTCTTCTGTTTCTTCGTCACTTTTCGCGATGCGTCGAGCCGCACGCGGATGTCGATTCCGAGTATGTCCGGCTGGCGCGCCTGGAAGTTTTTCAGCAGTTCCGGCGCCAGCAGACGCAGTTGCGTTGCCCATACCGGGGCGTCGACGAACAGGGTCAGGCGGTTTCTGACAAACCGCAGTCCGCTCAGGTGGGATCGCAATGCCGACGGCGCCTGCTCGCGTATCTGGTCGAGCAGCTGGCTTTGTCGGCGAATATCGTCAAGTAATTGGCGCATCCGCGCGTTGTTGCGCAGGATGCTGTATAATTTCCGCGATTTCACGTCGATGCTCTTTCAGTTATGAAAACCGGGACAACAAAATTCTGTGCGGGATCCGACAGTGTCGCGCATTGTCTGCCGAGGCTGGCGGCAGCGGCTGTGCTGCTGCTGGTCGGGATGGTAGCCTTTTCCGGCTGGCTCGGCTACCACTATGGGATACGGGACGCGTCGCCGGACGGGCAGGCCTACCAGGAACAGGTGAAGCGCCTGCTCGACGCCGACAAGCGCGCGCTGGCGGCGGCCAGCCGCAAGCTGGACGGGCGTCTGGATGCGCTGGCCCTGCGCTTGGGCACCCTGCAGGCCGAGGTGATGCGGCTGGACGCGGTCGGCGAGCGTCTGGTGCGGCGCGGCGGCATGGATCCGGACGAGTTCAATTTCAGCGCGGAGCCGGCGCGGGGTGGAGGCGAAACGCCAGAGCCATCCGGCGGGGTCTCGGCGGTTGCGCTGGTCTCGGATGTCGACAGGCTGGCCGGGCTGTTACGCGACCGGTCGGACAAGCTTTCGCTGCTCGAACAGTTGCTGGTGAACAAGGAACTCCAGACCGAGGTGCTACCGTCGGGCAGGCCGGTGGATGGCGGCTGGGTCTCGGCGCGCTTCGGCATGCGCACCGATCCATTCGACGGCAAGCGCAAGTTTCATCACGGTATCGATTTCGCCGCCAAGCCGGGTACCCGCATTCGCGCGGTTGCCTCGGGTGTCGTCGTGCGTTCCGGACCCGCGCCGGGCTTCGGCAATCTGGTCGAGATAAAGCACGGCAATGGCCTGGTCACCCGTTACGCGCATTGCCGGGAAACCCTGGCGAATGTCGGTGACGTGGTGAAGCGTGGTCAGGTCATCGCGCGTGTCGGTTCGACCGGTCGATCCACCGGGCCGCACCTGCACTTCGAGGTGCTGAAGGATGGCAGAGCGATGGATCCGGCAAGATACGTCAGCCTGAAAAAGGCCACCAAGAAGGGTTGATCGCGGGCCGTTTACCTCAATTCCAAGTCCCATCCCGGCACTTTCATTCCTGGGGGCGACGAGTATATATATCGGGTCAGCGTGGGCGTGCATCTCCTACTCGCGCGGATTCGCTGTTTTTTCGCCTCGACGGCATATTCTCAACAGGCATTTCTGGATAGCAACACATGTTTCGTAAGGTCGTAAGAAAGGTATTCGGCAGTCGTAATGACCGCCTGGTCAAGCGCATGTTCACGACAGTGGAGAAGGTCAATGCCTTCGAAGCGGAGATGGAGGCGCTGTCCGACGAGGCATTGCGCGCCAAGACCGAGGCGTTTCGCCAGCGTTTCAACGATGGCGAGAGCCTCGACGATCTGCTGCCCGAGGCGTTCGCCACGGTGCGCGAGGCCGGGCGTCGGGTATTGGGCATGCGTCATTTCGATGTCCAGCTGATCGGCGGCATGGTGCTGCATCAAGGCAAGATCGCCGAGATGCGCACCGGCGAGGGCAAGACCCTGGTGGCGACACTTGCCGCCTACCTGAACGCGTTGCCGGGCAAGGGCGTGCACGTGGTTACCGTCAACGATTATCTGGCCAAGCGCGATGCCGGCTGGATGGGGCGGATCTACGAGTTTCTCGGCATGACGGTCGGCGTGATCGTCAGCAACCTGCCGCCGGAGGAACGCAAGGCGGCCTACGCGGCGGATATCACCTACGGCACCAATAACGAGTATGGTTTCGACTACCTGCGCGACAACATGGCATTCTCCGCCGATCAGCGTTTTCAGCGTGGTCACTATTTCGCGATCGTCGACGAGGTGGACTCCATCCTGATCGACGAGGCGCGCACGCCGCTGATCATCTCCGGGCCGGCTGAAGACAGCTCGGAACTCTACGTGCGCATCAACGAGATCATCCCCCGGTTGAAGCGTCAGGATCCGATCACGAATGAAGAGGGCAAGCCGGACTTCGGCCCGGGCGACTACGGCGTCGACGAGAAGGCGCGTCAGGTGCATCTCAGCGACGAGGGTCACGAGCATGTCGAGCGGCTGTTGATCGAGATGGGACTGCTCGACGAGACCTCCAGCCTGTATGACACCAGCAACCTGATGTTGATGCATCATGTCAACGCCGCGTTGCGCGCGCATACCTTGTTCACCCGCGATGTCGACTACATCGTGAAGGACGGCGAGATCGTCATCGTCGACGAGTTCACCGGGCGCACCATGCCGGGACGGCGCTGGTCCGAGGGATTGCATCAGGCGGTCGAGGCGAAGGAAGGCGTGCAGATCAAGGCCGAGAACCAGACTCTGGCATCGACCACCTTCCAGAACTATTTCCGTTTGTACAAAAAGCTGTCCGGCATGACCGGCACGGCGGATACCGAGGCGTTTGAATTTCAGCAGATCTACGGGCTGGAAACGGTCGTGATTCCGACCAACAAGCCGATGATTCGCGACGACCAGGGTGACCAGGTTTTTCTCACCCAGCAGGAAAAGTTCAAGGCGATCGCCGAGGACATCAAGGACTGCGTCGAGCGTCGCCAGCCGGTACTCGTCGGCACGGCCTCGATCGAGACCTCGGAGCTGCTCTCCAACGCGTTGAATCAACAAGGCATTCCGCATGAGGTATTGAACGCCAAGCAGCATGAGCGCGAAGCGATGATCATCGCCGAGGCGGGCAAGCCCGGCGCGGTGACGATCGCGACGAACATGGCGGGTCGCGGCAC
>JALULB010000396.1 GCA_027041035.1 Sedimenticola sp.
ATATCGTGGTGCCCGATCAGCCGTTGAGCGACACGCGGAAGATTCGTCAATCCATCGAGCAGGAACTGCATGAACGTTTCGGGATCAATCATGCTACCTTGCAGATAGAATCCACCGATGGCGAATGCCCCACGGCGAATCTAAGCTGACCCGGCCACCCATCTCTCTTCGACATCACCCTCGGGACATGCCATGAAATTACCGAACCGACGACTCGTCTACGCCCTGCTGAGCATTCTGGTGATCGCCGGCATCATCGCCCTGATCGCGCTGAAGGGACCCTTGGCGCCGGTGACGGTGGAGGTGACCCACCTGCACACCGGCGAGCTGCGACCCGCTGTGTTCGGGATCGGCACGCTGGAGGCGCGCCGCGCCTACGCCATCGGCCCGACGCGCGCCGGTCGCCTGCTGACACTGCGCGTCGATCATGGCGACAAGGTAAGCCAGGGACAACTGCTTGGACGCATGGACCCGGTCGACCTGAACGAGCGCATGAACAGCGCGCGCCTGGTGATCGAGAAAACCGAGCATCTGGTCGAGGCCGCCCAGGCCGAGGTGGACGAAGCAAAGACACTCGCGCGACAGGCACGCAAGGAGCAAGTGCGCTACCACAAGCTGACGGAGCAACATCAGGTCAGCCAGGAAGAGGCGGACAAGAAGGCCGCCGATGCACGGGCCGCCCAGGATCGGGTCAACATGGCTGTCGCCCAGCTGGCCGGCGTAAAACATGATTACCAGCGCGCGAAGGAGGATCTAAAGGCGCTGCAAGCACAATTCGACGAATTGAAGCTCTACAGCCCCGCCAACGGGCTGATTATCGCCCGTGAAGTCGAGCCCGGCTCCGTGGTCGTCGCGGGTACGCCGATCCTGCGCATGATCGACCCCGCCACGCTGTGGGTTCGAGCGCGTATCGATCAAGCGAAAAGCGGTGCTATCCGCATCGGCCAGACGGCCGATATCACGCTGAGAAGCCAACCGGAACGACCGTTGAAGGGTCGCGTCGAACGACTCGAACTGATCGCCGACAGCCTGACCGAGGAACGCTGGGTGGATGTCGGTTTCGATGTCACCCCGGAGGATCTGTCGATCGGCATGCTGTCCAACGTCATCATTCATCTACCCGGTATCCCGCAAGCGGAATGGCTACCGGGCAGCGCAATCCTGCGACGCGCCGGCAAAACCGGCGTCTGGCGGGTGATCGACGCCAAGGCGGTATTCACACCGGTGAAGATCGGCGTGCGGACGCTGAATGGCAAGGTACGCATTCTCGATGGGCTGAACAGCCATGACAGCGTCATCGCGCATACGCCGAAAGCGCTCGCCGATGGCGACCGGGTAAAGGCGGTCATGCATGATTAGTCTCGCCTACCGCGACATCGGCAACGGCTTCGGACGTTATCTGCTGACCGGGCTGGGCATCGGCCTGCTGATTGGCGTCACGTTGACGATGGCGGGGGTTTTTCGCGGCATGGTCGAGGATGGCCGCGCCCTGTTGAAGGCGGCCGACGCCGACATCTGGGTGGTGCAGTGGAACACCCTTGGACCGTTCGCCGAGCCGTCATCGCTACCCGACGATTTCTATCGTGGCCTGCTGGCGCTGGACGGCGTCGCGCGGGCGAGGAACGTCGCCTACCTGACACTGGAGATCGGCGCGCGAAACAAGGTGCGCGTGATGCTGCAAGGTCTGGACCCGGCCACGCCGATGCCGCCGCTGATCGCCGGCCGGCCGCTCCGCCGCTCGCACGACGAATTGAGCGTCGACCAACGCAGCCGATTCCAGCTGGCAGCTAT
>JALULB010000397.1 GCA_027041035.1 Sedimenticola sp.
ATCGACAAAACCCTGTTCGATACGCATCTCAGTCGGTCTCGGAGAGGCGGAAGCCCTTTTTCAGCAGGCCCTTGATCTCGCTCAGCTCATCGCGATAGCCGCCGGCGCTCTCGCGGTAGGCATCCAGCGTGTCGAGCAGGCGTTTCTCCACGCCGAGGAAGTTCTTCTGCGAGGCCTCCATGTGCTGCACCAGGGTCTGCATCGAACGGATCAGGCCGCTGAATTCATACAGGATATTGTCCGACTCGATCTGAAAACGCGGCATCAGATAGCTGCTGGTGACCTGCTCCACGCCGCTGAGTACATTGGTCTGCACATCGTTGAGCTTCAGGTAGAAATAGCCGAAGAACATATAGCAGAGAATGGCGGTGATGGTGGTCGAAAGTGCCGTCGACATACCGTGGATGACCATGCCCATGCCGCTGACATCGACCGCGTTCTCCAGCACGTCCGAAGCGCCGATCAGCGCGATCGACAGGGATACGATGGTGCCGAACACCCCGGTCAGGATCAGGATGTTGTTGATGAACTTCGGAAAGCTGGTGCGGGTCGATTCGGCCGCCACCAGCGTCGAGGCCAGCGCGCCATGGTTGATCGGCGTGTTGCTGCGGTTGATCTGCTCCATGGTCGAGAAACGCTGGCCGATGATCGAGCGTTTCGGCAGGCCCTTCAGCAGGTTGCTGTGATGATCGAGATTATGCACGAAGCGCGTCAGCGCCTGTTCCTCGCGCATGTAGTGGAACAGCGACAGGATGATCTTGATGATGCCGAGCAGAAACAGCGCGATGATAGTGGCGTTGATCACCAGGCCCACGCCGGTCAGCTGATTTCTGAAATAGACGCCGTTGATGAAATCCAACTGCCAGTAGATCAATCCGGCCGCGGCGAGTGCGAGGAGGATCATGCGTAACAGGATGTTTCGGCTGAAATGACGGCGGAACAGAAGATGCGTCACTGCGGCAAACCTCGTGTGGCTTTGGGCGAAGGCAATGCGCTATTCTAACATACAGTCCGTCGGGCAATCGCCTGGCGGTTGCCCCAAACCCCAAGCGATGCCGGAAGTGACCGCATGAAAACCGCCGTGTGCCTGATGGGTCCGACCGCCTCGGGAAAGACCGCGCTGGCGGTGGAATTGGCAAGCCGTGGGCCGTTCGAGATCGTCAGCGTCGATTCCGCGCTGATCTACCGCGGCATGGATATCGGCACCGCCAAGCCAGACAGGCAGACGCTGGCCGTGGCCCCGCATCGCCTGATCGATCTGTGCGACCCGGCGGAAGCCTACTCGGTGGCGCGATTCCGCGAGGATTGCCTGAATGCGATGGAAGCGATCCACGCGACCGGGCGTATTCCGCTGTTGACCGGCGGCACGATGATGTACTTCCGCGCATTGGAATTCGGCCTGTCCGAATTGCCGGCGGCCGACGAGCGGCTGCGTGCCCGGCTGTTGCGCGAGGCGGAGCGGTCCGGCTGGGGCGCGCTTCACGACAGGCTGCGCCAGGTCGACGCGCGGGCCGCCGAGCGCATCATGGCCCGGAAGAAGCGATGGCGGCGGATGCGGCCCGCGCGGTCGATCTCGATCTCGACGGCGAGGCAGGGCCGGTCCTCGTGCGGCCTCAGGGAGCAGAGATCGTTCGACAGCGCCTCCGGCAGCATCGGCACCACCCGGTCCGGGAAGTAGACCGAGTTGCCGCGCTCCCGCGCCGCGCGGTCGAGGGGGTCGCCGGGCCGCACGTAGTAGGCGACGTCGGCGATCGCGACGAGGAGGCGGAAGCCCTTCGGGTCCTTGGGATC
>JALULB010000398.1 GCA_027041035.1 Sedimenticola sp.
GAGGACGACGAGGACGACGAGGACGACGAATCGGCCTCCGATGTATCAGATGACCCCTGGGAAGGGCAGTCCGACGATTCCCCCGAAGGCTGGGCCGAGGCCGTCGAAGCGAGCGACGATGCCAATACGCCGGGTGATGGTGGCTGGACGGACGACGCAGCGAGCGACGCCAGCCTGGATGATCCCGGCCAAGGGCTGGATCTGAGCGATGGCCTGGAGAACGCCGTGATCTGACGTTTGGCAACAAAAAACGCAGCGAAGGCTGCGTTTTTTGTGTTGGGGTACGTCTTGGATCTTTCTGTCAGGCGCGGTGCATCTTCTGGATCTCTTCGAACGGGTCGCTCTCATCCATGGACGCCTTTACCTTGCGGCTCAGCGGACTGAAAGCCGAGCATTGCCGATCGGCGTTGACACTGCCGAGCGTCAGCATCGTCCAGACGGCCGAGATGGCCCACATCGTCAGCCCCAGCAGTACCGTGTACCAACTGATACCGTCATGTCCCAGCGGTCCGCCGAACAGGCCGAAGATAACGCCGACCACGCCGGCCAGCCAGAATACGCTGATCGGCGCGGCGCAACTGTTGCCACAACCAAAACGGCAGGCGCTGGCCGGCGGCACCAGTATCGATAACATTAATTTTTTCATTGTATTTCAGTCTCTTCCATTCCTCGGATGCACTTATAGCATAGCGGGAAACTATCACCAACAGGGTATTCCCTAGTGCTTTGGCAACGTGCTACGCAAGTGCATCCTTGCCCTCGTGGTGGTTATTCGTGGTGGCGATGCGGGTATCGAGGGCAGGGTGGTCTTTGCCGGGAGGCAGGGGAAAAGGGGACGGAGAGTTGGCTCAGCCGGCGGCTTCCAGACCGGATTCGGCCTCCGGCGCTGGCTCGCTCCCGCCCTCCGGTGGCGATACGTCGAGGATCTCCAGGCCGGGGTAGCGGCTGGTGTGGCATTCAGCCAGCAGCAACTCGCGCAGACCGCCAAGGCTGTCACGCATGCGCAGTTCCAGCTCGCTGACCGGTCGCTGGGCGTGGTGAAAAAATTGTCGATCGGAGGAATGCGTCACGGCGGCTGATATCGCTGGAGGGATAGTGGTGTAGCGTGCCGCGCGGCTCAAACTTGAATCGTCAGCCGTTTTTCAGTAGATCGCTCAGATGTGGCTTGATGGCGCCGAGCAGGGCCTGATGCACGCGCAACCCGCCGGCAACCACGTTGCCGGTCTTCAGATGGCGCTTGCCGCCGGCAATGTCGCTGACCACGCCGCCGGCTTCCTGCACCAGCAGCGCGCCAGCGGCAAAATCCCATTGCGACAGGCCGAGTTCCCAGAAGCCGTCGATGCGTCCCGCCGCTACCCAGGCGAAATCCAGCGCGGCGGAACCGGGTCGGCGCAGGCCGGCGGTTTCCAGCACCAGATCCTTGAACATACCCAGGTAAGCGTCGATATGCCGCTGGTCCCGATACGGAAAGCCGGTACCGATCAAGGCGCCATCCAGGCCGCGTCGCTTGCTGACACGCAGACGCCGTTCGTTCAGAAAGGCGCCGTTGCCCTTGTGCGCGGTGAAAATCTCGTCGCGCAGCGGATCATAGACGACGCCGGTTTGCAGCACGTCCTTGTGCTTCAGCGCGATCGATACCGAGAATTGCGGAAAGCCGTGCAGAAAGTTGGTCGTGCCGTCCAGCGGGTCGATCACCCACTGGTAGTCATTGCCTTCCTGTTCGCCGGATTCCTCGGCGAGAATGCCATGGTCCGGATAGGCCTTCTTCAGGACCGCGATAATGGCCTGCTCGGCGCCGCGATCGACCTCGGTAACGAAGTCGTTACGACCTTTCTTCTGGATGGTGAGCGTGTCGGCGCGGCCAAAGTACTTCAACAGGACCCGGCCGCCGGCGCGGGCCGCGCGGATAGCGATATTCGTGGTTGGATGCATGGCGCGCGAGGATACAGGAATACCGCCGGGGAAAGAAGAGGCGCGGGCAGGGATGACCTGCGTCAAAGTGAAGAAATCCGTGGAGTTGTAATATAATAATATGGTCTATCAGTCTGGAAGATTCAGGCATTGCGCGCGCCCTTGCTGATCCTCCGCTCGCTGATTTCTTGCGCTGCTCGGAGCGGTCGCCATGAAAGCATGCAATGATCCTAGGAGCCTGTCGGGTTATGGGGGATCGTAGCGAGGAGGTGGGAGAGCGAGGCAAAATGTTCCCGTTTTTGAGGCGCATAGTGGACCTATGTAACGAAAAAACGGGGATCTTTGGACCGCTCTCCCATCTTCGCAGTAGATTCATCCATAATCCGACAGGCTCCTAGGAGTCTGTCGGGCTTTTCCGCGGTAGGCTGTCTATTCTCGGACAGCCTCCTGAAGCCCGGATTCCTTTCGTTTTAAAGATGGCAGCCATGTCGATGACCGAATCACAACGGAACTCAAAACCCGAATCGACCGACGGGGCCAGACCGCGTGTCCGTCCGGTGGTGACGCGCCATCTGCGTCGCTGGCTGACGGTGGTCTTCGTGCTGTTCGCGGTGCTTGCGATCAATGCGCTGTATCTCGGCGCGGTATCCGCGCTGGAGGCGCTGACCGGCAAGCCGTGGCAGGACGGCCTGTACCTGTATATGTTTCTTGCCCACCTGGCGCTCGGCCTGGTGTTGATCGTGCCGTTTCTGTATTTCGCCACGCGCCATATGCGTCGCGCCCTGCATCGACCGAATCGCAACGCGATCCGTGCCGGCATCGGGCTGTTCACGGTGGGCTGCCTGCTGCTGTTGTCGGGCATCGTCCTGACGCGCTTCGGCTTCTTCGAGATCGACGATCCCGGCGTGCGCCGCGTCGCCTGGTGGCTGCATATCCTGACGCCGTTCCTGGTCGTCTGGCTGTTCGTGCTGCACCGCCTGGCCGGTCCGAGGATGCGTTGGCGCGCCGGGCTGCGCTGGGCGCTGGCCGGGCTTGTCGCGACGGCCCTGCTGGTGGCGTTGCCAATGCTGAAACCCGGGCAGAAGACCTTCAAGGCGGGCTTTCTCCCGACCCTGGCGGAAACCCCGAACGGCGCCACGCTGGACGTGAGCAAGCTGAACAATGATGCGTTCTGCGCGGAGTGTCATCAGGATATCGCCGCCACCTGGAAGCTCAGCATGCACCGCTTCAGCTCGTTCAACAACCCGGCCTATCGCGCCGCGCTGGACGAAACGCGCAAGGTGGCGCTACAGCGCGACGGCGACGTGGCGATCTCGCGCTTCTGCGCCGGTTGCCACGATATCCTGCCGTTGTTCAGCGGTCGCTTCGATGATCCGGGCTTCGATCCGGAGAAGGAGAAATCCATCGCCCACGCTGGCCTGACCTGCACCAGTTGCCACGCCGTCAGCGGCGTCGCCGGGCGCATTGGCATGGCCGACTATCAACTGGACGAGCCGGTCAGCTACCCGTTCGAGCGGAGCGACAACCCGCTCCTGAGCGCGATCGGCAAGCAATTGATCCGCGCGCGACCGGATGTCCACAAGCGCGGCTTCCTGAAACCGGTGTTGAAGACCGCGCTGTTCTGCTCCACCTGCCACAAGGCGCATATGCCGGAGATGGTGAACCATTACAAGTGGCTGCCGGGACAGAATCATTTCGACAGCTTCTGGATGAGCGGCGTATCCGGTCATCGTGTCGACAGCTTCTACTATCCGCCGAAGGCCGTCGAGGCCTGCCGGGATTGCCACATGCCGCTGCTGACATCCGACGACCCGGCGGCGCGCGATTTCGGCGGCACCGGTCGGCGCAGTATTCACAGCCACCAGTTTCCGGCGGCGAATACCGGCGTGGCGAAGCTGCTGGGTCTGCCGTCACGGGTCATCGAGGCCGACAGGCAGATGCTCCAGGGCGCGTTGCGGGTGGATATCTTCGGCCTGCGCGACGCGGGCCGGCTGGACGGTGAATTGCATGCGCCGCTCGGCGACACGCCGGTGACGGTGGAGGCCGGTCGCGATTACCTGCTGGAGGTGGTGCTGCGCACGTTGCGCATCGGTCATCAACTGACCCAGGGCACGATCGATTCCAACCAGCTCTGGGTCAGCCTGAAGCTGAAGGCCGATGGCAGGCTGATCGCGGAGAGCGGCGCGATCGACGCGCGTGGTGAGGTCGATCCGAACGCCTATTTCCTCAACGCCTGGGTGCTGGATCGCGATGGCGGGCGCATCGCGCGGCGCAACGCGCAGGATATCTTCGTCAAGCTCTACGATCACCAGATCCCGCCGGGCGCGGCCTCGGTGGTGCATTATCAAGTGCATGTCCCCGAGTGGGTGAAGGGCGGGATCAGCATCGAGGCGGCGGTA
Source organism: Sedimenticola sp. (assembly GCA_027041035.1). Taxonomy (GTDB): domain Bacteria; phylum Pseudomonadota; class Gammaproteobacteria; order Chromatiales; family Chromatiaceae; genus JALSSX01. The sequence continues at coordinate 4,311 of JALULB010000398.1, forward strand.
CACTACCGCAAGTTCGACAGCACCTACATGCGCTTCGTCAGCGGGGACGACGCGCATGTGAACAATCTGCCGGTGATCACGCTGGCGCATGACGAGCAGCGTATTCCGCTCGCCGGCGCGCACGGCCCGCCGGGCGAGGACATCGGCGCCATCGAAACATGGCAGCGCTGGAACGACTACGGCATCGGCCTGCTGCGTACCGACAAGGGCGACCACAAGGGCGCGTTGCGTCAGGCCGAACATGCCTTCCAGCAGGTCGACCGGTTGGGTCGGGCCGACGGCCTGACGAATCTGGCGCGTGTCTATCTGCGCGATGGCGATGTCGAAAAAGCCGCCGCCGCCCTGTCCACCTTGTCCGAACGGCATGCCGATTTTCGTCCGTGGGTGCGCGCCTGGCTGAGCGCCCAGGTGGAACGTCAGCGCGGCAACCTCGACAGCGCGATCCAGACGATGCGACAACTGTTGGCGACCCGCTTCAACGAAGCCCGCCGACGCGGTTTCGACTTCTCCAGGGATTACCGCGCCCAGGCGTGGTTCGGCCGCCTGCTTTACGAGCGAGCGCGGCGCGAGCGCGGCGACAAGAGCGCGCGCATGGACTGGTATCGCAAGGCCGAACAGGCCTACCAACAGGCGTTGCGCTGGGATCCGGAAAACCTCGCCGCGCACTACGGCTTGGCACAGGTGTACGCGGCCCTCGGCGATGCCGAAAAGGCCGCGCTGCATCGGCGCCTGCATCAGCGCTACCGACCGGACGACAACGCCGTCGAACAGGCCGTGGCCGCCGCGCGGCGCGACAACCCGGTCGCCGATCACGCCGCCGAGGCGAACGCCGTCTACCGCTTGCGCCCGGCCTCCGTCGGCGGCGGGTTGCTCGCGGAAACTGAATTGACAAACTCTATTGAGCAGCAACCATGATAACGAAACCCACGAAACGCTCGGACGAACATATCGCGAAGGTCTTCCGTTGGTCATTGCTGATCGTCGCATTGCTCGGCGCGCTGGTCGCGGTGCTGGTGTTCGTCTCCGGCAAGGACCAGCCGATGGCGGTGCGCGAGGCGGTTATCGAGGCGCCGGCGCGGCACGCGGAGATGCCCGAGTCGAGTGCGCCGATGCTGCCGTTCAGCGATATCAGCGACGCCGCGGGCATCGACTTCCAGCATGTCACCGGCGCCTATGGCGATAAACTGCTGCCCGAGACCATGGGCAGCGGCGTGGCCTTCTTCGACTACGACCAGGATGGCGATCAGGATCTGCTGTTCGTCAACTCGAACGAGTGGCCGGATCATGCCGAAGGGCCTGGCGCCAGCAGTGAGCTGTACCAGAACGACGGCGGTGGCCATTTCCGCAAGGTCACCGAGGAAGCCGGCCTGAAGCTGTCGCTGTACGGCATGGGCGTCGCCATTGGCGACTACGACAACGATGGCTGGCCGGATGTATTCATCAGCGCGCTGGGGGAGAACCGTCTGTTGCACAACGACCACGGCCACTTCAGCGACGTGACCGAAGCTGCCGGCGTCGCTGGGCTGGCGTCGGACTGGAGCACCAGCAGCACCTTCTTCGATATGGACAACGACGGCGACCTGGATCTGTTCGTCGGCAACTATGTCACCTGGTCGCGCAAAATCGACCTGGAGATCGATTTCCGCCTCGCCGGCCTGGGTCGTGCCTACGGCGCGCCGAACCACCATACCGGGGCGATCAGCCGCCTGTACCGCAACGACGATGGCCACTTCACGGACATCACCCAGTCATCCGGTGTCGCGGTGATCGACAAGCAGAGCGGTCGGCCGGTCGGCAAGGCGCTCGGCGTGATGCCCTTCGATGTCGATCGCGATGGCCTGACCGATCTGCTCGTGGCCAACGACACGGTGCGCAAGTTTCTGTTCCACAATCTGGGCGACGGCCACTTCGAGG
>JALULB010000399.1 GCA_027041035.1 Sedimenticola sp.
CGATATTGCCGTTGTAGAACACCGCGTCTACCGTTTCAAGGCGCTGCTTCGGTTCGCGCAGCGGCCCGGCCGGCAGACAGAAACCGTTGTCCAGCCCGTGTAGCGCGTCGACGACCGCCAGCTCGATGTCACGGCCCATGCGATAGTGTTGCAGGCCGTCGTCGCTGATCACGACATCCACCTCGGGATGTCGGCTCAGCAGGTGATCGACCGCCGCCGGTCGATCCGGGCCGACGCACACCGGCACCTTGCCGCGCCGCGCGATCAGCAGCGGCTCGTCACCGCTGTGTCGGGCATCGCACTGCGCGTCGACGAGCAACGGCCATTCATCGGACTCGCCACGATAGCCGCGCGCCACCACCCCCGGTCGCCAGCCCATCTGTTGTAACTGTTCGATCAGAAAGATCACGAAAGGCGTCTTGCCGACCCCGCCGACCGAGATATTGCCGACCACGATCAGCGGACGCGGGAAACGCCGAGTGCGCAGAATTCCGACCCGATACAGGCCACGGCGCAGGCCGACCAGCGCGCAGAACAGCTTCGACAACGGCCACAGCAGCCAGGCGCGTGGCCCGCGACGGCGAAAATAGCGCGGATAATGCATGCGCCAGCCCGATGCTTTCATGAATTCGCGTGAAGAACGCGCGGCCCGCCGATTGCCCATGGAATCGACAGCCAAGCGAGCTACTCTCCGCCGGAGCCATCGCCCTTGACGCTGATCGGGAAGCTCATATTGTTCAGCCCCATCTGCGAGGCCGCGTCCATCACCGTGATCACCGCCTGGTAGGGCGTATTCACATCCGCGCTGATGACCACCGGGATATCGGTCTTGCCCTTGGCGACCTTGTCGATCGCGCGTTTCAAGGTATCGATATCGGTATTGATCACCTCGCGATCATTGACATAGAACTTGCCGGTGGCGCTGACGGTGATATCCAGTCGCGTGGCGTCTTTCCGGCTCAGTTGCTTCTGCTGACTCGCCTCCGGAAGCTGGACCTTGATGCGTGACTGCTTGTCGAAGGTGGTGGACACCATGAAGAAGATCAACAGCAGGAACACCACGTCGATCAGCGGTGTGAGATTGACATCCGCGGTTTCACGGCGGCGACGGCGAAAGTTCATCCTCAGCCCTCCCCGACATCGCGCTGGCCCTGAATCATCTCGACCAGCTTCATCGCCTCAGCCTCCATGCCGAGTACCAGGTAGTCCACCTTGCCCTGAAAATAGCGCAGAAACATCAACGCCGGGATCGCCACCGCGAGACCGGCGGCGGTGGTGATCAACGCCTCGGAGATACCGCCGGCGAGTACGGCCGGATTGCCGACCCCGGCGTGGGTGATCTCGGAGAACACCTTGATCATGCCGATGACGGTGCCCAGCAGGCCCAGCAGCGGAGAGATCACCGCGATGGTGCCGAGGGTGTTCAGATAGCGTTCCAGGCGATGCACGACATGCCGCCCGGCGTCCTCGACCGCCTCCTTCATCACCGCGCGCGAGGCATGCCGGTTCTGCAGGCCCGCCGCGAGCACCTGCCCGAGCAGCGATTCCTTGCGCACCGCCTCGATGTGTTCCTTGCGCAGACGACCGTTGCGGTGCATCTTCCAGATCTGCGCGACCAGGTTTTCCGGAAGCACCGAGCGGGTACGCAGGCTCCACAGACGCTCCGCGATGATTGCCGCCGCGATGACCGAGCAGGCAACGATGGGCAGCATCAACCAGCCGCCGGCTTTGACGAGTTCAAACACTGTTATTAACACCCTGTGTCATTG
>JALULB010000400.1 GCA_027041035.1 Sedimenticola sp.
GTTGCGCAACCTGGCCGATCGCGGCCTGAACGACACCCAGCTTTTCATCTGCGATGCCTCCGACGAGCTGATTGGCGATATCATGGATATCTTTCCCAGCGCCAACTGGCAGCGGGATCTGGATATTTACTACAACGAGATCCTCGCGAAGGTGCCGACCGAGCAGCAGCCCCAGGTGAAGATTCTGCTGAAGGTCATTCATGCACAGAGTGATTCCTACATGGCAGCGAGCAAAGCGGACGAGATTTTCCAGGAGCTGGCCGCGATGAACCTGACCCAGGCCGCAACCCTGCTGGCCAGCTACGCCCACGAGTCACTGGCTTACTATGATCATCCCGCGACACTGCGGAAACAGATCAAATCGGCCAGTGCATTCCAGCAGGTGTTGCAGGATATCAGCAAGAACTTGGAAGGCGTTACCCCCCTTCCCTCGCAAAGCTCGCGGAAACACCTGTTTGCCGCGGCACTGATGCACCTGGAGCAGGAGGAATGGGAGTCCATGCCCTACCTTTCGCTGCTGACGGACGACAAGAATACGGCCTCCAGCGCCTGATTTCGTAACACCGCCGACTCACTTCGCTCTCCGCCACAGGCGATCGAGATCGCGCTTCAGCGACGTCAGCGCGTAGCGGGACGCGACCGCCAGCGAGGTCGTCGCGGGGTCGCGAAGACGTAGCGCCTTCGTCATCGCCTCGGCGAAATCCCGGGGCTTTCGGGACGCCACGATGTAGCCGTTCTCCCCTTCCGTTATCATGCCGCCTACCCCACTGACCCGGGTCGAGACCACGGCCTTGCCGCAGGCCATCGCTTCCAGGACGACCGTCGGCCAGCCCTCCCGGTACGATCCCGATACCACGAGATCCGCCCGGTTCATCCAGTCCGCGACCACGTCGGGCGGTTGAAAGCCGAGGATCCAGACCCGTCGCGACCACCCCTTTTTCATGATTTCGGCCTGCAGCGCCCCCCGGTCCTCGCCATCGCCGACGAAACACAGCCGGGATTCGGGATGGTCCGACAGGAAATGCGCGAATGCCGCCAATATCAACTCCCAGCCCTTTTCCCGGCTGATTCGTCCGCAGCAGAGCAGCAACGGCGCACCTTCCACGACGCCGAGCCTCCGGTCGACCACCTCCCTGGGTTTCGGGAAGAACACCGCGTTATCCACACGGGTCGGAAAGGAAGCGATACGCGCCTCGCTCAGCAGCCCGGCACTGCGCCGCGCCAGCCCTTCGATTGCCTCCCGATCGGCGGCAGCGAGCAAGGTCTGGGCGGATTGCAGGGCACGAAAGAAACGCCGATCGAAGGCCCGCGCCACCGGCCTGCTCCAGCGATAGCGTGACATCGACAGTGGGTTTTCGACCCCGGAGAACAGGTAGCACAAGCGTTCCCAACCCCAACCCGACACCGCCATCAACACCTCGGGAGACTGGATGAATACATCACGGATCGATGCCGCCAGGATGGCATCGCGATGTTTTCGCAATGCCAGATAATCCTTCAGTCGTTCCGGCACCCGGGATCTCTCTCCGCCACAAGATCGCCGTCTGAACGCCAGAAAAGGCACGCCCACGCCGGCGACGGTCTTGACGGTCCACCGGCCGATCACCAAGCCGGGATCCGTCGTCACGCCAACCAGCGCGACCTCGCACCGATACTGGCCGACCAACTGCCGCGCAAAGTTCAGCTGACCGCCCGGAGGACAGCTTTCATAGTCGCAGCCTTCGATGATCAGGAAGCGCTGTCGCGAATCGCAAGACATACCGAAAAGGTTTATCGCACCGCCAGATTTTCGCCCGCCCCGCTGGCCGCGCGAGCAGACTCATACCTGTCCATGATGCCGAGAGACAAGCCGACATAGACCCCCAGCGGATACATGACGAAGCTGTACACGATGGTATTGTCGGTGACCATCGTGATCGCGACCGACGACAGGAACAGAAAGGCCGAATACACGATGCTCGCCTCGGCGCTGTCACGACCGATCGCCCACAGATAGCGCGACATCTCCAACAACAGGCGCCAGGCCCGATAATAGAACAACACCCACAGCACCAGGCCGACCAGGCCCAGATGGTGGAAGATGCGCAGATAGTCGTTATGCGGGTGCGCCCAGCCGGTGACGCTTTCCATCTCCACGGGCACATCCATGCCCCAGCCCAGAAAAGGCCGGTCCACCGCGTAGCTGTACACCACGTTCCACCAATACCAGCGACCCGAGGTATTGATCGTGATACCGCCAATCGTCAGCGCCTGATCGCCCATCAGGAAGGCACTGCGGAACTGGCTCACATACAGATAGATCAGCAAGAACAGCACCAGGATTGTCGCGATCGCCAGCACGCCGCGACGCAATCGCATCACGACATTCAGACGTTTCGTTTCGACGAGCTGGATGAAGAAGTACATCAGCAATACCGCTCCCAGCGTGATGCGCGCGCCAAGCAGGGCCATGCCGAACAGGATCGCCACCAGCGCGAGAATATCCAGCCCCCGGCGCAGCCGCCAATCGGCAAGTAACTGACTGGTCGCCCACAGCGCCAGCAGCGGTACCGCAGCATCCTCTATCGACAAGGCCAGATCGACCAGCATATAGGCGATGATCACCGCCACCACCAGCCACTTGAGGTTCGCCAGGGTCTGCACGATGCGCGGTTCGAGCGTGGCGACATGCGCCGACAGCACGATAGTGAACAGAAACCCGGCCCAGATGACGTTGTCCTGCAACACCGCCATGCTGACGCCCTGCCAGGCGAAACCCGCCAGGTCGAACAACCAGAACAGCAGCAGAAAACCAACGACCCGTCGAGTCACCCGGCCCACGGCCGGGCTGGTCATCACCGCCAGCGCCACGAGCACCGCCAGCATCCCGGACAACAGGCCGAGCATCGAGATACCCCCGAGCGAGATCCGCCCCGGCCAGGCACCGAGCAACGAGGTGAGCAACACCAGGATGATGATCGGATTGCCGATATCGGCGCGTTGCGCGGCGGCCTCGCGCCAGCCTTCGTCGTTTACCATTCCCATGCCGTCAGTCGTTGTTCCGCTCGCAGTCGACCACGCAACAGTATCACAAACACCCCCTCCGCCAGTGCCAACCCGAGCAACGCGCCGCTACCACCCCAGAGCGGAATCATCGCGGCAAACAGCAGGCTTGCCGCGATCGCATAGGCAACGGACAGTCTGGCGATCAGATCGTAGCGATTCAATGCCTGGTAGACGACCGCCAGATTGCTGCGATACACGGTCAGCGTCGCCACCAGGACCCACAAGCCGACATAGGCTTCAAACGCCGCATAGCCGCGCTCGGCGAGCAGAGTGTCGACCGCGACCGGCAACAACAGATAGAGCAGCATCACATAGCCGGAGAAGATCAACAGCAGCGCACGCAGCACGCCGTGACGGATGCGATTCGCCGGTCGGGCAGCATCCTCGCCCAGCGTTGCCAGACGCGGCAGCACCACCTGCTGGAAACTCGTCGCGAGGACTTGCAACGGCGCGACGAAGTTACGCGCCGCGCCGACCTCGGCAACCGTGCCCAGGCCCGCGACCGCGCCCAGCAGATAGAGATAACCCTGCGAGGGCAGCCAGACGAACAGGGCGTTCATCAAGGCCCAGCGACCAGGCCGCCAGGCGCGTGCCGCCATCATCCTCAGTTCGCCGGCCGGCCGCGTTCGCAGCTGCTCCGCCCCCACCCCGGCCACGCAGACCCACAGCGCCAGCGAGAACACCAGCAGAACGGAAAACAACACCTCCTCCGTCCCGGACAACAGTATCGACCCGCAGCCCAGCCCCACGCCAAGCGCCAGACGCAGGTTGACGCGCACCACCACGGCCACGTCTTCGAGCACATAGAGCATCTGCTTGATGAACTCCGCGCGGATATAGGCCAGTGTCAACAAGCTGCCGATACAGGCCATGAACGCGGCACGCGGTGTTATCCAGCCGAGGAGCATCGCGCTCCCGGCGAACGCCGCCACCGCCATGGCCAGCGCCCAGGCGACGCGCATCAACAGACGATACAGGGTGACGAAGTAGCGCGCTTGATCCTGCTCGCCGCGACGCCACATCGGCAGTTGCAGATAGATCAGCGAACTCGCGATGGCAACAAAGAACACCACCGCCGCCAGCACCAGGGTGTAGCGCCCGAAATCCGCCTTCGAGGCGGTCATCAACACGAATACCGACAGCCCCAGGTTGACCAGGCTGAAAAGCCCCTGGGCGACGGCACTACGCGACAAAAGGCCGTGGATACCCCGCATGCTTCGCCGGCGCTCAGGCGTCCGCCGGGGCGATCCGGCGTCTGCGTGGCGCCTTGCGCCAAGTGTGACTCAGGCTCATTCCAATGCCCAGTATGGCCATGAACAACGCCGCGTTGGCGGGGATATGAAAGTTGAAATCCAAGCCACCATGGATGCCCAGCCCGAGCAGCGCCCAGAGCGCCGCCACGCCATAAAGCCAGCGCGCGAGCGGCTGTCCGCCACGCCAGAGGTAACGCACCAGCCGCCAAACCGGATAGCCGACGATCAGCAACAGCAGCAACGTCATCGGCAGGCCATTCTCGATCAGCCAGGAGAGATAGTCGTTATGCGCATAGCGAAAATCCAGCATCGACAGTAACCAGCTCTTGTACATCGGGGCAATATCGGCGAAGACCCCCGCCTCATTCCCCAGCCAGGGATGCTGATGGAAAGCCACGATCATATCGCCCCACAATGCCGGACGAATCGAGTTGCTCCCCCGGGTCGCCAGACGGTAGAGCAGATCGCCCTGAAACAGCGCCACCACCAGGCTGAGCAACACCACGGCGCCGCCCAGCACGAGCCAACGACGCCCACCGGCCCGCGCGGCATGGCGTTGTCGATAGGCGCGTACCAGCAACGGCGCAACCAGCGCGCTGGCGACGAAGAAAGCCATCACGCCGGCTCGCGAGCCACTCATCACCAGCGCGCCAAGCATCAACAGCACGGCGGCGATACTCGCCAGGCCGCGAAAAGAGATGAACAGCCGGCCGTCGACGAACTGCCGCACAAGGGTAACCACGCCAAAGGGCAGGCACATCTCCAGCAGACCGGCGAAATGGTTGTAGTTTGGATAGGTGCCTTTCGCCGCGAAGAAGTAGTCGGGCCGCCCACCCCAGATGCCGAGAGACAGATCGTTGTAGGTCAGCAGCCCGATTAGCGCCTGCGCGCCACCGAGTACGATCAGCATCCAGGCGAAGTAGCGGATGTCATCGGAGGAACGAAACAGCATAAAGCTGACGAACAGCACGCAAAACCCGGTGAGCGCTAGCAGTTCGGCTTCGACGAGCGCATTCGGGTTCAGATCGAAGCCCGGCGCGCACAGGCCGAGCACGAGCTGCAATACCAACCACAGGATGCACGCCGGCAACAGCCAGCGAAAAGCATCGCCGGAGGCCGTGACCCGCCGCATGAGTTCCACGCGGCGCAACGGAATCCAGGCGGCCAGCAGCATGAATGCCATTTCGAACAGCCACCAGATCGCCGGCCGATTCGCGCCCAACGGAAACGGCATCACGAACAGCAAACCGATCAGCAGCCAGATCGCGCGACGGTCATCGGTTTTCGGCATCGGACACCCCCCGCGTCGAACAATATCGCCCGTCCAGAAAGCGCTCGCGCGGAGCAAGGCCGATGCGCAGCTTGCCGATGAACGAGGCGGCGTTGTAACGCCGTTGCCGTTCGACCAGCCAGGTGGTCACGCTCGCCAGGCGTCGCGGGTCGAGGGCGCCCTCCGGCAGATGGCGCATCACCCTTTCGCGGGCATCGTCGCCAATGGATGTCCAACTGCCTTTCCAGGCGTCCCGATAGGCGATGATCCCGGCGACGCGGCAACGCTCGTCGGCGGACAGAAGCCGCCAGGCCATCGCACTCAACTCCAATGCGCGCTGCGTGGCGAAGGTGCCGTAGGGATCGATCGCCAGCACCTCGCGCAACGCGGCCAGCCCGCCTTTCGACAGGCGCCGGTCCAGCGTCAGGGCGTCGGCCAGGTACACCCAGGCCAGCGACCATTTCGGTCGCAGCGACAACGCCCGGCGGTAGTCGCGCTCGGCGAGCAGCAGCTCGCCATGACGGCGCTCGTCGAGCAGATCGAATCCCGCCGCGCGCCAGTGATGAAAGCGTCCCTGGTCGAACGGGATGGCGGCATCGAGGGGATTCAGCGTGGCCGCCAGAGCCAACAGGCGCAT
>JALULB010000401.1 GCA_027041035.1 Sedimenticola sp.
GAAGGTGGGTCAGCTTCAGCGGTTCGCCCCGCTGGAGCGCGTCGCAGCCCAGCATCATGCCGCCGACGAACAGGATATTCAGCGGCAGCACCAGCACCGACACCATCGGCACCATGGCCAGCAGCAGCGACACCAACAGAAAAATCGCCGCAATGGCGATCCACACCAGCGGCGCTCGCGCGAAGCAGCGGAATCCTTGTTCGATCCAGTTCCAGCCCGCCTCGTAGCCGAGCGCGCGCGGCGTCGGCAGGCCGCCGCTAGGGGCATCACGGGCCTCGCCAGCGGTTCCAGCGTGTTTCGTCCATTTTCTTGGCACGGATCGCATCTCCTATAAAATAGCCGTGAAGTCCATCAAACCATCACCACAATCGTTCGGCTAACATCCGACACAACATCAGGACACCAGGATGAGCATCATGTCACCACGCCGCGGCAGACGACTGTTTTCGAGCCATCGCGAACCCGAGGTCAAGGCCCCGCAGTACCCGGTGCAGGCCGGTCACGTCGTCACCATCGACTACACCGTCTTCGACGACGAGGGCAACGTACTGGACACCACCCGCGATCGCGGCGTGCTCACCTACCTGCACGGCTCCGACATGCTGCCGCAAGGCATCCAGAAAGCGCTGGAAGGCCTGCACGCCGGCGACAAGGTCAGCGGTCGCATTATCGAGCCGATCGACGCCTTCGGCGAGTATGACGCGGAAAAGACCGCCGAATACGAAACGGCGCTGTTCATCGACCCGGAAGGCATTACCGAAGGCAAGCTATACGAAATCAGTACCCGCAGCGGCACGAAGATCGTGCGCGTGGTCGAGGTGGACGAACAGGTCGTCAAGGTCGATCTCAACCATCCGCTGGCCGGGCAGCGCCTCCATCTCGACGCCACCATCGTCAGCGTCCGCCCCGCCACGGAAGAGGAACTGACCAACGGCAAGGTGTTCCAGTAGTCATTCAACGATAGCGCTTCCCGCCCGCACTGATCCATCCGCCCGGCCCGCGTCCCCGCGGGTCGTGATGGGTCCAGTGGATCAGCCCGCCCTTCTCGTTCCATTCGTAACGTCCCCGCAGCATGACCGTCTCGCCCCTGCGCAGCGGCACTTTCGGCGCGAGGTCGATATTGTGCGACACCAGCACGCTGATGCCGCCGGGCGCGGCAATGATGAAACGCTGGTGTCGATCGCCATGCAGATCATCTCGCAGCAGCCGCGTGACCTTGCCCGACGTTTCCAGCCAGACGCCGGACTCGTGACGCGCAAAGGCCTGCTGCAGCCGGTCTGACGATGGCGACGCGGTGGGCGTCGGCGCCCAAGGCGCCAGGAACTGCCCACCCGACAGCGCCGCGACCAGGATCACGAGCCAGGTCAACCAGCGGCGCGGCGCAATACGGCGGAGACGATTCAGCAGTGCATGCATGGTGCAAGCATATATCAGGGTTTCGGAACGTACTGTAAAATCAGCGGCTTTCGTCCCGAAGCGAGACAGCATGCAGCGGCGCAAACCCGACAAGCTCTACAGCCAGATGCCCGCCGAGGCCGGCAGCTTCGCCTTCGACGAGGCGGTGACGGCGGTTTTCGAGGACATGATCAACCGCTCCGTCCCCGGCTACCAGACGATGCTCGGAATGCTGGGCGTGTTCGCGCGGCGCTTCGTCCAGCCCGGCAGCACGGTCTACGATCTCGGCGCCTCGCTCGGCGCATCGACGCTGATGCTACGCCGCCACATCGACGCGTCCGATACCCGCATCATC
>JALULB010000402.1 GCA_027041035.1 Sedimenticola sp.
GGCGATGTAGCGCGCAGAACCACCAATGCCGCAGCCGACGTCCAGCACCTCGTGTCCGGGCGTCAGATACAGCTTGCCCACCAGATGCTCGGTCGCCTCGCGCCCGCCGATGTGCAGTTCCTCGAAGCGCGCGAGATCCGCGGGTTGCAGCGCGGCGCGGTCGATGCCCGCCGCCGCCAAGGCGTCGAGGATGGTGGCGGCCATGTCGTTGCCGCCGTAGTGTCGAGCAACGTCCCGCTCGATATTCCGTGTCTCGCGTGGCGGACGGCTCATGTCAGCGTACCCAGCATCGATTCGTCGTAAGGCGTCAGCGCCTCGCCGGCCCGCGCCTTCGCCACCAGATCGGGGTTGGCGATGAAGCTGCGTCCGAAGGCGACCAGATCCATTTTGTTCTCAACCAGCTCCTCCTCGGCGTGCTCGGGAGTGAAACCGCCGCAGCCGATCACCGTGCCCGGATAGCGCCGACGCACATAGTCCACCGGACGTCCATCGAGGTAGTCATAGCGCAGCTCGGCGTCGAAGGCGGCGACATGCACATAGGCCAGCCCCCGGTCGCCGAGTTCGGACAGCAGCCAGTCGAAGGCAGCCTCGTCGCCCGGTGTGTGGTCGAGGTTGACATAAGCCTGTGGCGACAGGCGGATGGCGGTGCGCTCCGGGCCGACAACGCCGGCTACCGCATCGACCACCTGCAATGGAAAGCGTCCGCGATTTTCCGGGCTGCCGCCGTAGTCGTCATCGCGCCGATTGGTCTGCTGATGCAGGAACTGATCGAGCAGATAACCGTTGGCGCCGTGAATCTCCACACCGTCGAAACCCGCTTGAATGGCATTGCGCGCGGCGTCGGCGAAGCGATCGACCAGCTCCGTGATCTCACCGGTCGTCAGCTCGCGCGGCGTCTCGTAACGCAACCCTTCCGCTCGCGGTACCGGGGCGTCGAGCGCCACCGCGCTGGGCGCCACCGGCTGACAGCCGGTGTAGTGGCTGTGGGCCATGCGCCCGGTATGCCAGAGCTGACAGAAAATAACGCCGTCCCTCGCATGCACCGCATCCGTGATCCCGCGCCAGCCGTCTACCTGGGCGGAGGTATAAATCCCCGGTGTCTGCGGATAACCCTGAGCACATGGGTCGATGAGGGTCGCCTCGGTGACGATCAGCCCGGCATCCGCGCGATCGGCGTAATACGACTGCGCGGCCGGCGTCGGCACCAGTTCATCGGCGGCGAAACAGCGCGTCATGGGGGCCATGACGATGCGGTTCTTGAGTGTCGCTCCGCCAGGAAGACGGTAGTTGGAAAAGAGCTGTTGGCTTGTCATGACTGACAACTCTAATCCTTGCCGAAAATCTTCTGCGCCATGATCAGCCCGGGACAGATGCCGAGGGCCGAGGCGAACAGAAAAAAGCCCGGCACCAGGTAGAGAAACCAGTGCACCTTGTCGAATCCCGTCAGCCAGATGCCGATAAGAATCATCATCGCGGCGTTGAATAGGAAAAACCGCATTGCTTTGCTTGCCTTGGTCATGAGTCGTTCTCCTGCTGCGTTGGTTTGAATCCCGCCAACGTTGTTGGCAGGTCTGAACCAAGCATAGGAGGGGCTATAATCGATAACAATGGATAAACACTCGATATCTTTGGTAACCGAATTGATACCAGTGGGGCCACAACCATGGACAACCTGCGACGCATGATCGCTTTCGCCCGCGTGGTGGAGGCGGGCAGCTTCGCCGGCGCCGCGCGGCGTCTCGGTATCGCG
>JALULB010000403.1 GCA_027041035.1 Sedimenticola sp.
ACTCAGCTAACCGCTGAAATGCGTCAGATCAAGGCAAAAAATGTGAGCTTACGAGTGTAAATGACCATTTTTGAACGCAGAGCTGGCGCATTTCAGCGGTTAGCTGAGTAGTTACGGCTGACAAGTCTAATTATCTCATGTCCGGCATGCCTCGGGCAAGAAAGGCATGCGCTTCGCTCGTGGGGGACGGCTTCACTGCCGCGCGTCATTCGCGGCGTCCAGGGTAGCGGCCGGCACTTCCAAGAGGCGCTTGGCCTCGTCCATGCCGGGGAACGGGGACTTCGCCAACTGCAACGCCTGTTCGAGTTCATGCCGGGCCCGACGCGGCTGTTTTTCCGCCTGATAGGCCATTCCCAGGTGATAGTGGAACACCGCCACGTCCGGACGCGCCTGAATCGCGGAGCGAAGCAGGGTCACCGCGTCGCCGCTCTTTCCGAGCTTATGCTCGATCCAGCCGAGCGTATCGAGAAAAAAAGCCACCTTGGAATCCCGGAAACGCCGGGCGATCGCCTCGGCCTGCTCCAGGCTTTCCCTGTCACCTCTGGTATCGCTCAGCAGGCTGGCCAGGTTGTTCGCGACAATGTCGTTGTCCGGCTCGTCTTTCAGCAATCCCCGATACAGTTCGATGGCGCGGTCGGCATTCTCGTCGCGGGAGTACATCTCGGCGAGCAATTCCCGAATCGGCACGCTGTCCGGGTACTCCCGGACGGCCTTTTCGAGCATCTCGATCGCGTCCGCGATCCTTCCCTGGCTGCGTAGCGCATCGGCCAGATTCCGGTAGCCCTCCTTGCGATCGGGCGCCGTGTCGATGGCTTTCTCGAAAGCCTTTTCCGCTTCCGCCATGCGGTCGTCCAACTGGTACAAGCGGCCGAGCAGGATATAGGGGAGTATCTCGCCGGGGTTATCGGCGATGCGCGATTTCAGCAGTTGCTCGGCCTTGTCCTTCTGGCCGGCCAGAACATAGGCTTGCAGGAGCCCGACCAGCGCTTTCTGGTCGCTAGGGACGGCTTCATAGGCCTTTTTGAAGGCATCGATACTGTCGGCGTACTGCTGCCTGCCCTGAAAAACGATGCCGGCAAGGCGGTTATATTCGGGGCTGTCGCCGATGAGCGCATGCAGGCGACCCAGTCGCGTGGACGCGGATTCCCAACGCTTCTGGCCGATGTCGGCCAGAAGCATCGCGGTAAGCAGATTCGGGTTGGCGGGATGGCGTTCCAGAACGGGCTGAAGCACTTGCTCCACCTCGTCGAGTTTGTTTTTTTGCAGCAACAGTCGCGCGTACTCTAGGGCCGTGCGCGCATCCTCCGGCTTGGCCTGTATCGCCCTGACATAGTAGGTTTTCGCCAATGCCCAGCGACCGGCGGCCAGATGCGTGCGGGCAAGCAGCAGCAGTGCGTCGACCGCATTTGGGTTGTTCTTCAGCGCGGTGCGCAGGCTGGCGATAGCCAGATCCTGTTGATCGTCGCGCAATTGGAGTCTGGCCTTGGTCAATAATCCCCGATAGTTGTTGGGGTCTATGCTCAGCACCTCGTCGACGAGTTTGCCGGCTTCTTCCGGATTGCCGCCGGCGAGTTCCAGCATCGCCAGTTTGTTACGGGCCTTCAGGCCATCCGGCGAACCGCCATGGCGTTCGATGAGTTGTCGATAGACGGCTTTCGCCGCTGCTGTTTTTTTATTGACGATCAGCAGTTCGGCGAGGGCAAAAGAGAGTTCCGGGTCGGTGTTTTCACCGATGTGCTTGCGAAGTTCTGCTTCGGCTTGGTCGTTTCCCCGGTGTTTACGCAGGAATATGGCAAGGTCGATGATGGCCGTGACGTTGTCGGGTTTGCTTGCGATCCGCGCGCGCAGGGTCTCCTCGGCCTTGTCGAGCGCACCGGTCTCGGCATAGACGTCGGCGAGCGCTTTCTTGAAGTCGTCCCGGTCGGGAAATCGAGCGATCAGTTCATGATAGCTGGCGATGGCCTGGTCGAACTGCTTCTCCTTGAGGTGTGTCGCGATCTTCAGCTGATACAGATCGATGGTGTCCGGGTGATGTTGGATGGCGATATCGATGTATTTCAGCGCGCCGGCCGGATCCTTGTCGGCGATGCGTGTATTCGCCATCTGAACCAACGCGGTGATGTTGCCCGGGTCGCTCTTCAGCGCGGTCGTTGCCTCCTTGATCGCGCCCTCGATATCGCCTTGCTGGTACTTCACCGATGCGGACAACGCATGGGCTTCCGGGTCATCCGGCGCCAGTTTGAGCGCTGTCTCGCTGTTTTTCAGGGCTTTCTCGATCAGATTGCCGGCAACATTGAGTTTTCCAAGCATCAATTGCGCTTGCAAATGATTGTTGTCCAGGGAGGCGACCTTGTTATACAAGGCATAGGCCTTTTTCCACTCCCGTTTCTCCTCCGCGATACGCGCAAGTCCATACCAGGCCGGAACGAGCTGCTTGTTCAACTGCAAGGCATTGCGAAATTCCAGGCGGGCCTTGCCCAGCTTGCCTTCGTCCAGCAATTTGTTGCCATTGCTGACATAGCTCGCGGCTTTTTCCTCGGGAGATTCGCATCCATTCAGGAACAGCAGGGCGGCAAGCGATACAAATACAACGAATAAACGCGTGAATACGGTGGTTTTCATAAGGATAAAACGTCCTTCAATCAATCTGTCTATCAAAAGTTCTTAACGTACAATAAGGTAAGCGTGGGGACTTGGCGGCGAGAATAGCTTAAACAGGTTTGGTATTCGGCTCCACTACATTTTCTGTTGGCACAATAGCCTCCGCCAGCCAATGTCGTACCCTTCCGGCGGCCATGGAGCGCGCGATTCGCCGCCGAAAGGGCGGGCATGTCAGCCGTTCAGCCCAGGGCATTGCGCTTGATGCGGCTTGACATTCATCAGGGTTTTCACTAGAAATGCGGGGCTGGAAGCGCGCCCGGCGATTTGCTGGCGCCTTCGCCATATCACTGTAAGGGGGAGTGCCGGTGCCGCTAGCGGATCAATTGATGCAGGGTTTGAGCCTGATGGTGCTGGGGATGGGGATAGTGCTCTCTTTCCTGGTGTTGCTCATTGGCGCGATGAAGCTGGTGTCCTGGTTGGTCGCGACTGTCGCGGGCGATGAGCCTGCCGAAGCCGCCCCCGCTTTTTCCGCCGCGCCCCGGGCCCCGGGTACCCGCCCGGATGCCGCGCTGATCGCGGTATTGTCCGCCGCGGTCAGAAAATATCGCCAGGGTCGCTCCTGACTCCGGTACTCTTTCCATCTACTTTCCCTAGTCACAGCCTATGACGAAACTCGGAATCACAGATGTCGTGCTGCGCGATGCGCACCAGTCACTGTTAGCAACACGCATGCGTCTGGACGACATGCTGCCCATCGCACCCAAGCTCGATCAGGTCGGATTCTGGTCACTGGAGAGTTGGGGCGGCGCGACCTTCGATGCGTGTATCCGCTATCTCGGGGAAGACCCGTGGGAACGGCTGCGGCAATTGAAGAAGGCGATGCCGAATACCCCGCAGCAGATGCTGTTGCGCGGGCAGAATCTGCTCGGCTACCGGCACTATGCCGATGATGTCGTCGAGGCGTTCGTCGAGCGCGCGGCGGCCAATGGTGTCGACGTGTTTCGCATCTTCGACGCGCTGAACGATCTGCGTAATCTCGAAACCGCGATCAAGGCGACGTTGAAGACCGGCAAGCACGCGCAGGGCACGATCTCCTACACCACAAGTCCGGTGCACACCGTCGATGGCTACGTGGACATGGGACGTCGTCTCGAAGACCTGGGATGCAACTCCATCTGCATCAAGGACATGGCGGGATTGCTGAAGCCTTACGTGGCCGAGGAACTGGTTTCCAAACTGAAGGAACACTGCTCGATACCGATCGCGATGCAGTCGCACGCGACCACCGGCATGAGCACGGCGACGGCGGTAAAGGCCGTCGAGGCCGGCCTGGACATGCTGGATACCGCGATCTCCTCGATGAGCATGACCTACGGCCATTCACCGACCGAGGCCGTGGTGTGCATCTTCAAGGATACCGAGCACGATACCGGACTGGATCTGAAGCTGCTCGAAGAGATTGCCGCCTATTTCCGCGAGGTGCGCAAGAAGTACGCCGCCTTCGAGGGTTCACTGAAGGGCGTCGACTCGCGCATCCTGGTTGCCCAGGTGCCGGGCGGCATGTTGACGAACATGGAGAGCCAGCTGCGCGAGCAGGGCGCCGCGGATCGTCTCGACGAGGTGTTGGACGAGATTCCCCGTGTGCGGGAAGACCTTGGCTTTCTGCCGCTGGTGACCCCGACCTCGCAGATCGTCGGCACCCAGGCGGTATTGAACGTACTCACCGGCGAGCGTTACAAGACGATCACCAAGGAAACCGCCGGTATCCTGCGCGGCGAATATGGCGCCACGCCCGCGCCGGTGAACACCGAGCTGCGGCAACGCGTGCTGGAGGACGGCGAGGAGCCGATCACCAGCCGCGCCGCCGATCTGCTGGAGCCGGAACTCGATCGGCTCGGCGACGAACTGCGCGGTATTGCCGAAGAGAAGAACATCCCGCTTGCCGATTCGCTGGTCGACGATGTGCTCATCTACGCGCAGTTCCCGCAGATCGGTCTGAAGTATCTGGAGAATCGCAATAATCCCGAGGCGTTCGAGCCGCCGCCCGACCAGCGGGAGGCGACACCCGTCGCGGATTCATCGACGCCGGTCGCCAGCGCGGCGGTTGCCACCGGGCCGGAGAGCTACCACATCTCCGTCAACGGTGTCGGCTACGACGTGGTCGTCTCGCCCGGCGGTGCGGTAAGCGGCGTTCAGCCCACGCCCGTTGCCGCGGCGGCCACCAGCCATCACGCCGCCCCGCCGGTCGGCACCGGCGAGGCCGTGCCCGCGCCATTGGCCGGGAACATCTTCAAGGTCACCGTGGCGCCCGGCCAGCAGGTCAACGCCGGCGACGTCGTCGTGGTGATGGAGGCGATGAAGATGGAAACCGAGGTGCGTTCGCCGTCTTCGGGTGTGGTTTCCTCCGTGGAGGTCAAGGAAGGCGACGCAGTGCAGGTCGGCGACACCTTGCTGACGTTGGGCTGAGCATGGATATCGGACTGAACGCGCTGTGGCAATCTACGGGGCTGGCCTTCATGACCTGGGGCCAGGCCGCGATGATATGCGTCGGTTGCCTGCTGATCTGGCTGGCGATCGTGAAGAAATTCGAGCCCTTGTTGCTGCTGCCGATCGGCTTCGGCGCGATCCTGAGCAACATCCCGGTGGCCGAGATCGCCGGTCCGACCGGGCTGCTCGGTTATCTGTACGAGGTCGGCATCGAAACCGGGGTGTTCCCGCTGCTGATCTTCATGGGCGTCGGCGCATTGACCGATTTTGGCGCATTGATCGCGATGCCGAGTACCTTGCTGCTCGGCGCGGCCGCGCAGTTCGGTATCTTCGCCACGCTGATCGGCGCGCTGGCGCTGAATATCATCCCCGGTTTCGACTTCAGCCTGTCGGATGCCTCGGCGATCGCGATCATCGGCGGCGCGGATGGTCCGACGGCGATCTTCCTGGCGTCTAGGCTGGCGCCGGATCTGCTCGGCGCGATCGCGGTGGCGGCTTATTCCTACATGGCGCTGGTGCCGGTGATCCAGCCGCCGATCATGCGCGCGCTGACCAACGAGAAGGAGCGGCGCATCGTGGTGCAGCAGCTTCGACCGGTGTCGCAGGCGGAAAAAATCCTGTTTCCATTCACCGTGCTCGGCCTGTGCATCCTGTTTCTGCCATCCGCCGCGCCGTTGATCGGCATGCTGGTATTCGGCAATCTGTTGCGCGAAAGCGGCGTGGTGGACAGGCTGAGCAAGGCGGCGCAGAACGAGATCATCAACATCGTGACCATCTTTCTCGGCCTGTCGGTGGGTTCCAAGCTGTCGGCGGAGAAGTTTCTCAGTGTCGAAACCCTCGGTATCCTGGCCTTGGGCGCAATCGCCTTCTGCATCGGCACGGCGGCCGGCATCCTGATGGGCAAGCTGCTGTCGCGTCTCAGTGGCGGCAAGGTCAACCCACTGATCGGCGCCGCCGGGGTGTCCGCCGTGCCGATGGCCGCGCGCGTGGTCAACAAGGTCGGTCTGGAGTCGGACCATCACAACTTTCTGCTGATGCACGCGATGGGGCCGAACGTCGCCGGC
>JALULB010000404.1:0-3412 GCA_027041035.1 Sedimenticola sp.
ATCAGGATGTTCTCCGGCGTGATCTCGGGACGCAACGCGGCGTCGACGTTCGCGCGTCGCCAGCGGTTGCGCAACGCGATCGCCACCGCGCGCTTCGCCGCCTGCTGGCCGATGATGTGCTTGTCCAGCTCGCGGACGATCTCTTGGGGTGTAATCTCAGACATTAAGGTATCCCGCCGGCGACACGACCGCTCATTCCGCCGCCAGCTCTTCGATAACGATATTGTGGTTGGTGTAGATGCAGATGTCGGCGGCGATGTGGAGACCCTTCTCGACGATCTCGCGCGCGCCCATGTCGGTGTTCTCCAGCAAGGCGCGCGCCGCCGACAAGGCGTACTGACCACCGGAGCCGATTGCCATCAGGCTGTCATCCGGCTCGATGACATCGCCGGTGCCGGAGATGATCAGCGAGGCCTTGCCGTCGGCCACGCACAGCAGCGCCTCCAGGCGGCGCAGCATGCGGTCGGTGCGCCAGTCCTTGGCCAGCTCCACCGCCGAGCGCACCAGATGGCCGTGGTGCTTCTCCAGCTTGCCCTCGAAGCGCTCGAACAGCGTAAAGGCATCCGCCGTGGCGCCGGCGAATCCGGCGATGACCTGATCCTTGTACAAGCGGCGCACCTTGCGCGCGGTACCCTTCATCACGGTGTTTCCCATGCTGACCTGGCCATCGCCACCGATCACGACGACGCCATCGCGGCGCGCCGATAGTATGGTAGTGCCCTTGAACATGCTGCCGAACCCCTGCATTGATTAGCCTGTCATTGTAACCGATCAGCACCGCCGGCGGCGCGAAACCGTGCCGTCAGGTCTCTGCCCGACTCAACTCGGCCGGCAACGGAATAGGAATATCCAGCCAGCGACGCCGCGACGGATTCAGGCGCAGACGGCCATCCTGTAACAACAACTCAAAGCCGGCCAGTTGATAGATCCGCACATGCAAGGCCCGCCTCGCGCCGAGACGCTCATGCGCGCGCAACGAAGCCGCGTTGGTCGCATCGATGCGGCTCGCGGTCCAGCGAAACCCCTGCTCGCGCATCCACGCCGAGGCCACGTCCCACAACTGGCCGAACAGGCGGCCCATGCGCATCGACTCATTGATATAGATGTCGAAATCCCAGGCCGTCTCGCCCTCCGGCAACGGCACCACGCGGATGCGCGCGATGTCCTCGCGGAACGCGCCGGGCATGATCCAGATGCAGCCCACCGCCTCGCCTTTCTTGAACGCCACCCAGCAGCGCGCGCCCTGTTCGAAGCGCAGATCGATAAATCTTTGTGGCCGGGGGAACCATGCCTCGCGGTACGCCTCTGGCCCGATCGCGCGGATCTCGATATTGCGCCCGAGCCGCCCGGCCAGCGGTCTTTGCGGCACCGGCTGCACCATCAGATAGAAGTCATGCACGCCGATGCCGAATCCGCCGAGTACGCGTTTCAACAGAAAACCGCGCCCTTCCGGCGACTTCAACCGGCCAAGCCGTTCGGTCAATTTTCCCATGCTTCGTCTCAAGTCCGTATCCGGCGCGCAATTTACCATAGGTTCGCCGGCAACCAAACGGCCACGCTCCAGGGCCATTTCCGGCGGCGAACGGCTTTGCGCTATAATGCGCCGCATTTAACTGGCTTATCGGGAAAAACCCATGGTAGCGTTTGAAGATGTCCGGCGTATCGTCGGCGATGTATTGCAGCTCGGCGAGCGCGCGTCCGAACTCAACGAAGACTCTCTGCTGCTCGGCAGCCTGCCGGAATTCGATTCGATGGCGGTGGTTTCCATCATCACCGCGATCGAGGAAGAATTCGACATCATCGTCGATGATGACGACATCAGCGCCGAAACCTTCGAAAGCATGGGCAGCCTGCATACCTTCGTCAACCAGGTGGCAGAGGAAGCCTGAGTGCTGCAACCGCGCTTTCTGCGCTGCACCCATGGTCATCTGCACGTCATGGCCTGGGGCCGGACCGACTGGCAGGATCCGGGCCTTACCCGGGTCACGCTGATTCTGCCGCCATTCGCCGAGGAGCTGAACAAATCCCGCTATATGCTCGCCCGCCTCGGTCATGCATTGGCCGAGGCTGGCGGCTGCGCGCTGCTGCCGGACCTGTACGGTACCGGCGACAGCGAAGGTCGCTTCGAGGACGCCGACTGGACGGTCTGGCGGCAGGATATACTCGACATCGTCCGCCATCTCCACGACAGCGGCATCGATCATCTGGATATTGTCGCATTGCGCATGGGCGCGATGCTGGCCCTGACGAGCCTGCCGGAATCGCCGTTGACCATCGGCCGCCTGATACTCTGGCAACCGCTGCTGTCGGGCAAGCGCCTGCTCAGCCAGTTTCTGCGCCTGCGCGTGATGACGGCGAAGATGCGCGGTCGCGACGAGTCGGTCAACAAACTGCTGGCGCGGTTGTCGGGAGGCGAACCCATCGAGGTCGGCGGTTATCTGCTGAACCCGGCGCTGGCCGCGCAGCTACTGACCATCGGCCTGGACAAGCTGTCCGCGCCCGGCGGCCTGCGCTGTGAGTGGTGCGAGGTCGTTCCCGAAGCCGGACGCGAACTCTCCAAGGGCGCTGAAAAAACCATCGCCCAGTGGCGCGCCGCCGGCTGCAAGGTGGGCGGCACCAGCATCGAGGGACCGGCCTTCTGGGAGACCCAGGAGATCGCTACCGCGCCCGCGCTGATCACGCACACCTTGCGCGAACTGAGTCCCAAATGAGCAGCTTCAACGAACGCCCCGTCGTCTTCGACTGCCACGGCCAGCAACTCGCCGGGATACTCCACCC
Organism: Sedimenticola sp.; assembly: GCA_027041035.1. GTDB lineage: Bacteria > Pseudomonadota > Gammaproteobacteria > Chromatiales > Chromatiaceae > JALSSX01. Next base: position 2,779 of record JALULB010000404.1, read on the forward strand.
AGGCGCCGAGGATGCCGAAACCGGCCTCGTCATCGTCGTCGGCGGCCCACAGTACCGGGTCGGCAGCCATCGCCAGTTCATCGGCATCGCGCGTCACCTGGCCGCCGCCGGGATTCCGGTATTGCGTTTCGACTATCGTGGCATGGGCGACAGCGAAGGCGACATCCGGGACTTTCAGGCCGTCGGCGAGGACATCGAGCGCGCGATCGATACCCTGTTCGCCGAAATCCCGGGCATGCGGCAATGTGTCTTGTGGGGGCTGTGCGACGCGGCGACCGCGATCGCCTTCCATGCCCACCGCGACCCGCGCGTCAGCGGCCAGATCCTGCTGAACCCCTGGGTGCATACCGAGGCCGGCGAGGCTCGGGCGTTCCTGAAACACTACTACCTGAAACGCCTGTTCAGCCCGGCCTTGTGGAAGAAGATCCTGGGCGGCGGCTTCAATCTGCGCGAGAGCGCCTCGTCGCTGGGAGACAATATCCAGACCGCCAAGGTCCAGCCCGAAACCCGCGCGGATGGCGCATTGCCGGAACGCATGCTCGCCGGCGTCCAGGCGTTTTCCGGCGACACCCTGTTGATCCTCAGTGGCGATGACCTGGTGGCCAGCGAATTCCTCGACGCGACCGCGAAATCC
>JALULB010000404.1:3422-6139 GCA_027041035.1 Sedimenticola sp.
GAATGGCGTGAATGGTTGAACAGCGGCAGGCTGACCCGGCACGACCTGGCCGAAGCAGACCACACCTTCTCCAGCGAGAAATGGAAGAACGCCGTGGCCGACATCACCCGGGAATGGCTGCTCGATAAGCGCTGAACCAAGCCAAATCGCACGGCTTGCCTGCCGGCCACGCCTCCGCATGAAATGTCCGTGTTGTGGCGCTGAAATGCGAGTGTTGCAGACACCCGCCAGCCGACGACAGCGATTGCCGCCGCATCGGGGTGAGTGGGCAACACGATCGGAGTCAGCAGACAAAGCGTCCATCGCCAAGCGCGGAAGCAGCTGAACCCGGCTGAACACCAAGGCCCGACATATTGGCCAGCCGCTCTGTCAAGCGGCTTTTGTCTCTGTCTTGCGCGCCCGTAGCTGCCGTCGTATCCGTTCAGGTGCGGTGATACGCATTCACCGTAAAGTAGGGGCTGAACTCCTGCTCAGAACCCGTCGGCAATGCCAGCGTAAAAATACAGCTCCAGGTCGAATCCAATGATAAAGCGTCACCACAAACGCCTTTCCACCGATCTCCAGTGAAACAATGATCGCCTCCGCTTGCTATCGTGCATCATGAGTGACGTTCAACGTCGCCGAACCGAACCCGGTCGACCGCACCGCTTGGCGCGGCAAGCAACATAAGTCCGGCGCACAAAAGACGCATTGCGCCATTACGGAACCGGATGCATGGAGCATTCGCGAAACGAACCTTTCAACCGAGGTTCGCATCCGACCTCTCATTGCGTCGACGCAGCAGGTACCTGGATGGTCTTGCGCAATTTACCGCCGACGTAGATTTCGTATATCGAATCTGCATCGAGCTGAAAAATTCCGGTGAGCCCTGAGTGCCGGGGACCTAATCCAGGCGCATGGCATTCTTGTAGGAAAACCCGCACATCGATGCGCCCCTTGTCTTCCGGGGTGCTGGGGCGATGCGTCAGCTTGAGGGTGCCTCGCACCCTGCCACAGAGATTGAGCGACTCCACATCAACCAGCAAGAACCCCCAAACCGTAGGAATCCCACTGCTCGAGAATGGATACTTGGCCGGGATGAAATGCGCTTCGATGGAAGATATCCCTATCTCATTCTGCTTCTGGTCATACCAGTAGGGGATAATACCGGTAATCCGAAAAAGCAGATCCCGCTCGTGCCGCATATCGACATCGAACATCACCTCGCCGTCACCCGCATCGATACAGGGAAGCACGGCCTTCCCCGTTGCGGGGTCATAACTTGCATCGCATTGCACTCTCGCGGAAATTGCGTACAACCTTAGCGGTAGCAGCACCAATAACCCGACCAGCATGGCAAACGTCAATCGCATAATCATCGAAAGATTCCTCGTGTATCTCGTTCAAGCAGCGCGGCACTTTCCCTTCTTCAAGGCTGGACCGTCGAAAGAAAGATGTCCATATTCCCGTTGTCTTCACCAACCCACGAGGAATACCACGTATCCTCTCCATCAACAGTCGACATCCAGGCTTCATGATAGTCACCTATAAACCTAGGCTGAACCACATTTTCCATTGGTGTTGAAGAAAACGCACTCACCGGTTGGTTCCCTGAAATTGGGAAGCCGGAGGCATTGAACCAAGCACGATAAAGACGATAATTTACGTTATTAGGATCATCCCGTCGATCATAGAAAGTGGCCAACACATCACCAGCCGCACTAAAATCCAGAGCTGGCATAAACTGGTCATTAAATCCAACATCATCATTAATCCGAATCTTATTGGTAGCTCCGCTGGATCCAATTGATGCATAGTAGATATCGCAAAGCCCTATTTTTCAACGGCTTGGCCACCACCGAAGTCAAGCTTTCTTTCGTTCCCCTTTCGCGCGCGGATGCGCCCGGTCGTAGACCCGCGCCAGGTGCTGAAAGTCCACGTGCGTGTAGATCTGCGTGGTGCTGATATCCGCATGCCCGAGCAACTCCTGCACGGCGCGCAGATCACCGCTGGATTCCAGCACATGGGTGGCGAAGGAATGGCGTAGCTGGTGAGGATGCAGATGGGCATCCAGCCCGAGACGCGCGGCGCTGGCGGCGAGACGCTGCTGGATCGCGCGCCTGCTCAGGCGCCCGCCCCGGCGACTGACGAACAGCGCCGGCTCGTCGCTCGCGACTAGGCCCGGACGCCGCTCCAGCCAGCGCTCGATCGCCTGCCGCGCCTTGCGCCCGACCGGCAGCAGGCGCGTCTTGCCGCCCTTGCCGACAACCTCCAGTGGCTCATCCGTATCAGGAAGATCGTCCAGGTTCAGCGCCGCCAGTTCGGCAAGGCGCAAGCCGCTGGAGTAGAACAGCTCCATCATCGCCAGATCGCGCGTCAACAGCGGTTCATCGCTGCTGGTGTCGAGTAGCCCGGCGAGTTGATCGACACTCAGGGGATCGGGCAGCTTGCGCGGACTCTTGGGCGCGCGCACACCGATCGCCGGGTTCGTCGTGGCCCGGCCGTCGCGCATCAGCCAGGCATAGAAGGAACGCAACGCCGACAAACGCCGCTGGATGCTGCGACCCGACAGACCCTCCCGATGGCAGAACGCGGCGAAATCGCGCACCCGCCGCGCGGTCAGCCGGTTCCAGTCCGGGATCTGCTCGACGCGCATCCACGCCGCCGCCGCGCGCAGATCACGGCAATAGCCTTGCAGGGTATGCGGGGAATAGCGCTTCTCGATACGCAGCCAGGCA